>JAPLFQ010000003.1 GCA_026390595.1 Ignavibacteriales bacterium | reverse complement strand
CACGAGAGGCCGCCCTGGAAGCAATAATGATCTACAACACCAAGCGTCCACACTTGAGTCTGGCCATGATGACGCCAGAGATGAAATATGCTGCATGAACACTTAACCAACTCTGTCAACTTCTGGCCGGACGACACAAGTTTGTTAGAACGTGATTTGGAGCGTCGAGCCACCGGAAACGAATTTAGCGGGGTGGATGATTTCGCCGGTCCCGGTATCGGCGACATCAGCCGGGAGATTCTCCAAGAACTTCTTCCGGGCTTTGAGCTTTTCCTCGATGGCCTTCTTTTGAAATTCGAGATCGTCGACGACGCTGTCCTGATACTCATACCTCTTCGGGAGAGATTTCACCTGGACCTTCGCGCCGCAGATATCCTCGCTGGTTCCGTGCATTGAGTTGATTGCCCGGTCTTTGATCCGGCCCAAAGCCTGGTCGAGGATGTCTGAGACATTCCGGATGCGGACGTAGGCCTCGATGGCTGACTGCTCTTCGAGGAGGGCGTCTGTCAAGGCCCCGGCGTAAGTGGCAAATTCAGCTTTTGGAACGACACGTTGCAGCACAGTCAGGTGCTCAGACTGGACCGGTCCCGCTTCGATAACCTCTGGGAAGAATTCGTCCCGTGGTTGTGTGTTTGGTTTCATGATGTTGTTCTCCTTATCGTGCGTTCCCATGCGCACCCCGGTTGATGAGTGATTTTGTTGTGCTTTTTATCCTATCCGATTTCTTCCGAGGCTAACCACGTGTGCCTTCTTCCCGCTGGCGTTGTTTTGTGGCTTCGACTTCGGCCGGGGATGCTGCCTCAACCTTGTCCGCTTCAATCGACATCACCGATGAGCCGAATGACACATACTGCAGGGTTCCATCATCACGCATTCGATAGGCATATCCTATGACTCTGCCTGTGGATTTGATTTTAATTGGCTGAAGAATTTTCATGATTCTATTGGCAGTTTGACCCCGGCGGCGATAAGCCCCGAAAAAAAGAAAGGGAAAAGAAAAAAAGCGGATGTGGTATCTAAAACGGCAAACCAAAAAGGCAAGGGCCCCGAAAACGCTATGGATTACCAATTCTTCGCGTTTGAGGGGTTTATATACCCTTGCCTTTTTGCACATCAGCTCGAACTGAGCCGTTTGCCGTTTTTATCTTGACCCGCTTTTTTTGCTTCTTTTCCCTTTCTGAGGGAGGGGCGTTGTATCCTCGGTTTGTTCGATGGTATTGTCGATTTCCGATTTGCGATTGTCGATTGGGGTGAGGCGGATGGCACAGATGGGAATTGGAAGAGCGGTTTTTGCAGAGGAGCCATTCGATGAGAATGCAGAAACTGTGACAGCCGCCGTTGTTCAGAACAGGTGGCAATTACGCCGATGCGACTGAGTGAGGCGTTATTGCTGAGGTCCCGACGAAGAGCGTCGGGATTTCGCGGGGGAACGCTCGATTTTTGGCGAGGCGGCATGAAGCGCTCCTGGGTGGATCGCTTATCCTGCGCTGGTTGTAGCGGCACGTGATCCAGAAAACTACAATATTTCACGTGCCCGCGCTTGATGCCGCCGAAGATGAGGTCCGCATTTTGAATCTCTGTCCTTCTTTTCTTACATTGGGTCAGATTGTCACCGTGAATTTCCCAGCATTTGAATTGTCTTCCTAAGATTGACCACCTCGTCGAAAGACTTACACACCCTACTCAGATCGATCCTTTCAGGATCTGCATCTGAATTCGAGATCAACAGTCTAGTTCGGCTGGCGTTCAATGTCGCGTCTATTCGCCTCCGTCAGCTTGTGAGATCCGGCAGACTCCATCTGCATTCGTTTGGAATTTCTGTGGAGGGCATCGCCTTCGATTGCATCGCCGAATTGTTTCAACGCGACGAGAGTGGGACATTCATTGAGCTTGAAGTGTACTTTTCCGAGAATCGTGCTCTTGAGCTCATCGATGAGCAGGAAGCACAACATTACTTCCGACGGTTAGTATTCAGCTCTCTCAACGAGGGGATCTATCGGCTGTATCGGGAAAACGATCCAGTTCTTGGGCGTATTATCCGAAACCTCAAGATCGTTGCCCAATCCATGGGAGACTTGAAGCAATTCGAACGGCTTGGTCAGACCTATTGTTACACCTGTGGAGAAGCCGAGCGCAATGATCAGCTCTCAGAATATCCGATCGATCAACTCCAGACCGAGCTCGCTCTAGCGCGTCACGCGAAAAAGAACACACAAGCGTACGTGAGGAAGTTCTTTGAGATTCTGAATCATCAGCAACAGTACAGGAGGTTTTACGCGCTCATTGACATCGCCATCATCATCAAACGTATTTTCGTGCAACGCGGAACCTCAGTGCAAGAAATGGTGAGCACCGACGAGTCCTTACTTCGCCATGACCTCGAGAACATCCTGCGGAGAAGCACCATCGAATTGAAACGGAGCCTTCACCAGAGATATGTGGAGACTGGCAAGATCCCTTTTCCTCTTTTTCAGAGTTATGCTCAAGCCTTGGAAGACATGATGTTCGATGTTTTCGCAAACAATGACGGGTCCGATTTATCACATGTAGATTATTTGAAGAAGTACGTCTCCGATTTGACGCTCCAGGAATATAGAAGAACTCACAGAACTCACTTTGAATACATGGTACGTGTCGCCCGGCGATTCGTGAAAGAGCGTGTGCGTGAGCTCTTGTAGGCTGTGAATGACCGGATCGCGATTACGCAACTGCATACAATCGGAAGGATGAATGGTGACGGAGAGAGATTGAATCACCTCGATGAACATACAATTGAGCTCTTCTTGCTGGAAAGCGAGAAAGTCCTCCTTCAGCGCACGGAAATTGAGCGTCATTTGAAGGAATGTTACAGTTGTCGTGAGATTGCCGAAGAACTAGGGCAGTTTCATGGTCTGCTGAACGGGAGGCAACCACGGTTGAAGGAACATACTGAGGTTGAGGTGGCAACATCACTCGAGCTTCGGCCAGAGTATGTGAAACTGAAGAATCCGGGTTCGTTGACCCCCCTCCTCCGCTCATTCCCGTCCCGATTTTGGCAGGTAGCGAGAAGAAGGCCGATTGTCGCAACGTGTTCTGGCCTTGCGTTAACCGCCTTGCTCTCTATCGTGTTCTACCCAAGGACAACCAGTGGAGCTAACGAGCCCGCCTATGCAAGATTGAACGAGAAACTGGAAACCTTGGAAGTTTACAACCAGAAGAATGAGAAACTATGGGAGCTTCCCTCCACAGTTGTGGAAACCACCAAGCCAGTGGAAGAAAGCACGAGCGCTCGCTACACACTCGTTGCTGATCTCCATGGAGATGGCCAGCACGAGGTCATCACGACGCTCACTTTACCGTATGAAGAGAAAGCTGGACAAAGCCTAAAAGTGTTCGACGCGGCAAAGAATCTCATAGGAGAGCGATCTCCAGAGACAATTTCTGTGAATTACCAAGGGACACACTATGACTCACCGTATACATACGAAACTCTCGTTATCGAAAACATCCCAGGAACAAACAGAAAGAACATTGTTGTAGCCTGCAATAACACTCGCTCTCCATGGTTTCTCCACCGATTGGATGATTCTCTCAACTCCATTGGAAAATATTGGCACTTTGGAGGTTTCTACGGCTTGAGTACAATAGATGTGAAAGACGGAAAGAAGGAACAATTGGTTGTCTGGGGGATAAATCAGGCCGGGCCTTTGGAGAAGGGAAGCACTATGGCTATTGCCGCGCTGCTCGACCCTTCTAAGATCGATGGAGACAAGGAAGCAACGGCTACACGGGGATTTGGTCACCCCGCCTCAACTGCAGAGGTTTTCTACGTTCGTTTTCCTGAATCTGATATTCACAAGGCCTTGGATACCTCCCCCCGAGTTTACCTCGTTCCTAAGGAGGGGGAAGAAAACTTGAGATTCTTAGTGTCCACAGAGAGGGCTGATGTACTTCCTCATTTTGAATTCTCGCTTTCGAAGGATTTCCACGTTCTGGACGTGAAGCCAAGCAGCCCAATGATTTCGTTGCATGCAGCGTTGAAGAAAGAAGGAAAGATCAGAAGCACGTTGGACAAACAATATCTTGAGGAGCTCGGGCGCCGCGTGGAGTACTGGGACGGTAGCAGATGGTCGAGTGAATGGACCATGGTCAATGTGACCACCGCCATCAAGTAGAGTGAAATAGGTGTCTTCCTCGAATCCCGCTTTGCACAGATTGCGCAGGGCGGGATTCTTTTTTGTTTGCTGGTGTTTACGCATTTGCTGGTGAATGAGAGGACATTAATAGGGAGTCTAATTAATGACCTGACAGGTTTGTGTCAGGTCTCATTCACACTATTTCACTTGGAGGAAAAATGAACAGGAAGAAACTTGCTGTTATTGTGTTGACTGCCTTGTTGCTTTCAGTTATGCGGGCACAAGACATAACGACGACGAATCTTCAAGCGACCAGAGCGGTTGTGGTGAGCGTGACGCAGGCATGGACTTCGACGAATATTTCCTTGTTGGCAGGTGACAAGATAGACATCTCAGTACGGGGCGTAGCATCAACGGATGGAGCAACAACTCCACAGTCGACCAAATGGATCGGGCCCGATGGAAATGGCGGCTTGTATCCATCCAGTCCACTGCCAACAGCGGCACAGCATTCGGTGATCGGCAGGCTTGGCAGTTCGGGGAGTCTATTCTTCGTGGGCAGCAGTGTTTCTTTCACTGTCAATTCGAACATCACAAGTGCATCCACTCTATACCTAGGGTACAATGATTATGGACTGAGTGACAACTTTGGCTATTATGTCGCATTTATCACCGTGGTTAGAAACGGGACCCTGCTGACCAATGTCGTCTCCATGGATGAACAACTGCCAGGGAAATTTGCTCTGAGTCAGAATTACCCTAATCCTTTCAATCCGTCCACGACCATTGAGTATCAACTATCGCAAAGGGATAATGTTGAAATCAGAGTGTACAACGTCGCGGGTGAATTGGTGAAGAAGCTGCTAGATACGGAGATGAGTGCAGGCGTACATTCAGTCGCATGGGACGGAAGAGACGATGTTGGCCAATCAGTCTCGACCGGTACCTATTTTTATCAGGTGAAGTCTGGAAATATACTGCAAGCTAAGAAAATGTTGTTGTTGAAATAAGGACATTTGGGAGGCAACGCACGTTTTCGGTCGATTTGGCGCAGGCGGAAAAAGACACGAGAGCATGAGTCTGAACGCACGTTGAAGTGTGTCCGGCGAGTTTGCGACTTGTGGTGAAGCAGGATTGGCAGTATCCCGGAAATCAGCCGCGGAATGCATATCAGATTTGAATAGTCAGTCAAAGCGCAAATTCAAAGGCCTTTTCAAAGGTTGCAACTGCCGTGAGGAGCAGGCCCTACATCGAAAATGCCGATCGACCAATGTTGATCGGCATTTTCTTTTCAGGACGAGTTGCGGGTTCATTGCCGCGTGGCAATGATGAGAACTGTCCTCTTTCCTTCCCCGTCTCATCTGACCTTGTATCTCAGTATGAATCGCAGCTATTGCTCTTCGGATCGACCAGCGTAGACAATAACTGTTACACTCGCCGTTGTTCAGAACAGGTGGCAATTACGCCGAAACGAAGGAGCGAACGGAGCGGAGTGACTCAGTTGAAACCAAAATTCTAAGAATGATTGGAATGTGGAACGAAGAGGAATGAGCGACTGAGTTGAGGCGTTATTGCTGAGGTCCCGACGAAGAGCGTCGGGATTTCGCGGGGGAACGCTCAACTTTTGGCGAGGCGGCATGAAGCCTTCTCAGCTTACTGCATACATAGACAGATGAAGGTCGCACGTGTCCAGAAAAACTTCCAAATTCACGTGCGAGCGACCGACTACGCTTGAACAGTAGCTTCGTCGGTCAGGCTTGATGCCGCCGTGGGGGGAGGGTGAGGTTATAAGCGGATCAGATTCTCAATGTCGTTCCCGCGTGTGGGTAAGTCATATGACGAAACACGGTGGAGGACGACAAAATATTCGCATCACACGAGAAGCACTCTCTTTGTGCCCGCAAACATTGAATCATTCCTTGTCGGTACTTTCCGGACGTTGACATTGATTCAAGAATGCCATAGGATTCAAGTAGCGATTTCCCATCGAACCACCGTGGTTCCATTCTTTTCCACTCACAAATCCATCTGACTGTTGTCGGGAGGATCCATGGACCTTTCATCCGTCCGCAATCGAATTCTGACTGTTCTGCTAGTTTTGGCGTTGTTGTCTAGTCTCCTTCAAGCGCAGACATATCGTTCTGTCCAATCGTGGGGTGGCCCGGGAGGTGGAGGCGGCAATCTTAATGATCCCACAGGTATAGCCGTGGATCAACAGGGTAATGTATATGTCGCCGATGCGCTCAATTGCAGGCTTCAGAAATTCTCAAGTACCGGCCAATATCTTGCCATGTGGGGTGTGCGTGGGTCTGCAGCGGGCAATTTCCAGGTCCCTATGGGTGTGGCAGTTGACGCATCAGGAAGTGTCTATGTCGCGGACGTTTATCGCAATGCGGTTCAGAAGTTCTCATCATCCGGATCCTATATGAGTGAACTAGCGGTATCCGGAGTCGGGGTGGCAATATCGAAAGACGGATTCATCTATGTGGTCAAAGACTCTGTGTACAAGTTTTCCTCAAACGGAACTCGAATCATGACATGGGGAAAGCCTGGGAGCGGAATCGCTGTCGACGACAGTGGCAATGTTTACGTAGCAGCCCAAATCCAGTCCGGGACTGTTGGTACAGATTCCCTGAGAGTGTACAAATATAGCTCAGGCGGTAACTTGCTGACAACGTGGAACTATTCGCCAGTCTGTTGCCGTTGGGGTCCGCTATTCCTTGGGATAGTGACAGATACTTTGGGGTTCGTCTATCTGAGCAATTTGTATGAAGGCGCCATTCTTAAATACACTTCCTCCGGTCAACTTGTTAACAAGATCGTTTCATCAGGCTCAGGCAATGGACAGTTCAAAAGTCAACTCGGAATTGCCCGTACGAATAGCGGAACGTTCGTGGTGTCCGATGCTGGCAACAGCAGGATACAGGAAATAACCCGAGATGGTTCATTCGTCAGGAAATGGGGCGTGTTTGGCGGCATGGGTGATGGATATTTCAACTTCCCACATGGGCTGGCCGTCGATTCTGCGCGCAAGGTTGTGTATGTCGCTGATTTCTGGGATTCGCGTATTCAGAAATTTTCATTGGGCGGTGATTTCATGGCCAAATGGGGCACCAATGGAACGGACAGCGGCAAGTTCACGAACCCCGAGGGCATCGCTGTGGATCAATTGGGGAATGTGTATGTGAATGATGCTGGAATGTGCAGAGTGCAAAAATTCGATAGTGCAGGACATCTTTTGAAACTATGGGGGCGGCAGGGGAGTAGTTCTGGGCAGTTCCAACGCAATTCAGCGATTGCAGTGGACAAAGACAACAATGTGTATGTGACCGATGGAACCAATCGCGTCCAAAAATTCTCTTCCGATGGTATGTTCTTGATGCAATGGGGGTCCACGGGAAATGGAGACGGACAGTTTGTTGTTCCCCGAGGAATCACGATCGACAATCAGGGATTTGTTTACGTCGTTGACCACGGTACGTATAACGAACGAAGCCGAGTTCAGAAATTTACTTCAAGCGGCGTCTACGTTGCGAAATGGGACTTGGGAGTTAATCAGTGGGACGGGACTCCAAGGCTTGCCGGCATGTCAATTGACAGGTCAGGAAATCTATTCTTGGTTGATGACGGTGAGAAAAAGATCTACCGGTTCACCCCTGGGGGCAGCTTGCTGGCAAGATGGGACTGTGCCGACCCTTCGGGTCTTGGTGTTGACGGATCAGGATCTATCTATGTTGTAAGTGGTCAGGACGGTGGAAGCATCGTAACGAAATACGCGCTTTATGGGCAGGACTATACTATCCCGACCCTGACAGCTTTAGCTCCATCGACCGTGCTAAAGGGAAGTGATTTCGGCGTTGAAGTGAGAATCAGCGATTCCATCCGGACCGCGAATGTTTTCGGTGTTGGCTTTGATCTCAACTTCACGAATACCTCCTACGTCGATTTTGTTTCAGCAGATACGAGCGGTTGCTTCCTCGGATCCAGTCTTCTTTACATCCTGACCCCTGACGATGCAAATGGAAAGGTCAGCGTTGGCCTATCTCGAAAAGCACCGACTTCAGGTGTCTCCGGTGGAGGAACTGTAGTCAAACTGAAGTTCCGCGTTTCAACAAATGCGCCGGACAACGGTAAGGTAATTTTCAGACTGTCCAACATCTCGGCAAATGATGCAAATGGGACAGCAATTGTTCTGACTCCTGTTGCTGATACGACCACGATCACCCCAAATCTCAACATCTGGCCGGGAGATATGGACAATAGCGGTGTGGTTAACCAAAATGACATCTTACCACTTGGCGTGTATTGGGGCAAGACGGGTTTGGCGCGTTCAAGTCCTTCTACACAATGGCTTGCACAGTCAGCAATACCCTGGTCACCTTCGGGTGCTACATTTGCTGATGCCAATGGAGATGGAGTTGTGAATCAAGCAGATGTCTTGCCTATTGGGCTCAATTGGGGCAAGACACGCCCCGCCATTACCACGGCTATTTCGGTCAAACGGAGTGAGAAGGATAACGTTACGGGAATTCAAGGAACTCCGGTCCTCCGAGCAATAGGCCCCATCTCTGTTCGTGGGAAGTCGACATTTGATGTCAACGTAATGCTTGGAGATACCATAAGCCCTGCATCTTCATTGTTCGGGATCTCGTTTGTGCTTGATTTCGCCGGATCAAAGGGGACGATACAAGCTACGGAAGCGACATCTGGGTCACTGTTAGGCAATGATGTGATTTTCTATCCGCAAATTGACAACGCTAGTGGGAACGTTGCGATAGGTGTAACCAGAAAGAGCGGAGGTGGTGAAGTGACTGGATTTGGTCAGCTCGCTAAAATCAAATTCCAGGTTGTCAACAATACCACTAGCTCGTCGTTTGCTTTTACCACCCGCGATATTGCTGCAAACGATGGAAGCGGCAACGCTCTTGTTGTCCAGGCTTCTTCAAACACGGTTCTCGTTTCAATAAACGATGCTGCCCAAGTTCCACGCGCCTATCGCCTCGATCAGAATTTTCCCAACCCATTCAATCCATCTACAAGGATTGCCTTTTCGATCCCGCAAACCTCCAGGGTTCGTTTGAGCATTCTTGATGTTCTGGGAAGAGAAGTAGTGCTTCTTGTAGAAGATGAGAGACTGCCGGGCATGTATAACGTGCTTTGGGATGCGGGCAGCATGCCAAGCGGCACCTACTTCTATCGATTGCACGCTGGCGAATTTGTGGCAACAAAGAAGATGCTTTTGTTGCGATAGTATAGAGCTAGGCATGAACATTGTCTACGCTGTATGACGTGAAGCTTCGATTCACACCACGAGAGGAATTGAACATGACACTCGCCAGAATAGCAATTGGAATGACCATCATTCTCTCAACCTGCAGAGTCAACGCACAATCGGGAGGCGGACAGGCATTGAATCTTGATGGGAGCAGCGCGTACGTAATTCTTCCATCATCCTCCACGCTGACCTCGTTCACCAATAAAATCACGATCGAGTCGTGGGTGAAGGTGAATGCCTATTTGGGGAATGTTATCACGTCCGGGAACGAGAACGAATTCGCGCTTGCGGTTCTTGATTCTGGTCGAGTCGGTGTGACGATGACTCTTGTGAACCACCAAGCAAATGGATCATTCATAGGTAACCGCAAGGTGCCACTCGGTCAGTGGTGCCACATTGCCTTCTCCTACGATGGGACAACGGAGTCGATTTTCGTCAATGGCGTGCTAGACACTAGTTATAGTACTTCGGGGAATGTGTGCACATCGTCTTATCAAGAAAACATCACGATTGGTGGATACACATGGAGTAACTATTCTCAGCATTCCTCTTTCCTTAATGGGGTCGTTGAAGAACTAAGAGTGTGGAATGTCGCGAGGACGGCGTCACAAATTCAAGCGAATATGAATCGTACTGTCGGGAGCAGCGAGACAGGTCTAGTTGGATATTGGAAATTCGACAACAATGTGAACGACAGCTCGCCAAATGGCAATAATGGTACGAGTTACGGGCATACTCAATTCATCACATCGACTGCTCCGCTAAATATTCTGGGAGAGGTAGTAGCAGACGCGAACTCCACGCTATTGCTACACTTTGATGAAGCGACGGGCCAAACTGTGTCAGACGGCAGCGGATTGGGCAATTCCGGTATCGCCGTTGGGACTACGATCTCTAGTGGTAGATTCGGACAAGCCAGACAATACAATGGCCTGTCCGATTACATTCGCGTCGCTGATAATGCCTCATTGCGCCTTCAGAGGGACTTCACCGTGGAAGTGTGGGTCAGGCGACCTAGCGCAACATCTAATTTCCAACCTCTTATGGTAAAAGGAACAGGTAGTGTAAATGGATGGGGAATGTTTATCACTTCTGACAAGCTCCATTTCTCAAGCATGGGGTTGGCTGATTACGTTGGAAACACTTTTATTAAGACAAATGAATGGACACATCTGGCCGCTGTATGCGGTGGCTCGTCGACACTCAGTCTTTTTGTAAACGGAGTTCTGGACAAGGCTTTTACCTTCTCAACTCCGATGATTGCGACCGACAGTTTCTTCATCGCGCGGGATAAGGGTTTGTCGTTATGTTTTACAGGGATTATCGATGAAGTGCAGATTTCTAGCAAGGCAAGGTCCCCACAAGAGTTCAATCTTCAGCTGCCACCATCGAATCTCAATGCGAGTTCCAATGGATCATCTATAAATCTTAGTTGGCAAAATGGCGGGGGCGCTGTTGGGTTGTTGCGGTACAGGATCTACCGTGGGATTGATTCGTCGACTGTAAGCTTAATCGATTCGACGAGTTCTACGGGCTATCTGAATTCAAGCGTAGTATTTGGAGTCAAATATTACTATCGGGTTGCCTCTGTTGATCTGTCGGGGTTTGAAGGAGCAAAAAGTTATTCAGCATCCGCTATGGTTGTGGTCCCTCCGCCGCCCGCTCTGGTGGCAATTGTTAGTCCCAAGAATGTGGCAAAGGGGGGCGAATGCATTGTCGAAATCAAAATAGCAGATTCACTGCGCTTCGCCAACATGTTTGGTCTCGGATTCGACCTTAACTACTCAAACACCTCATATATCGATTTCGTGTCCGCTGACACAGCCGGCTGTTTCCTGGGGCCCAATCTGGTGTATATCTTAACATTTGATGATCCCAATGGAAAGGTGAGTGTTGGCCTTTCCCGAAAAGCGCCTCTGCCTGGTATAACTGGTGGAGGAACGGTGGTTAGATTGAAGTTCCGTGTCTTGACGAGCGCACCAGACAACGGGAAATGTGTATTCAGTTTTTCGACCATATCTGCCAATGATCCGAACGGAACCTCGATTTCGTGCACTACTATTCCTGATACAATGACTGTGATTCCGAACCTTAATGTTTGGCCAGGTGATACGGACAACAATGGGCTGGCAAACCAAAACGACGTATTGCCGCTTGGATTGTTTTGGGGGAAGACTGGTCCAACGCGGCCTAGTGCATCCATACAATGGAGTTTGCAGCCTACTGTACCGTGGACGCCAGCAGCCGCAACATACGCCGACGCTAACGGGGACGGCATTGTCAACCAAAGTGATATATTGCCCATAGGTCTCAATTGGGGCAAGGTTCATAGCTTCTACAGCACTGAGCCATTGATGGTTCATCCTCAAATAGTGGCAAGGGCAAGCGCGTTTGAGATTCCGATCCTGCGAGTTTCTGGTCCGGCCTCTGTGCCCTCCACTAAAACATTTGAGATCAACGTTATACTGGGAGACTCAGTACATCCTGCTTCTGGCTTGTTCGGAATCTCCTTTGTGCTCGACTATGCGAGCTCAAGAACCTCAATTCAGGCAATGGAGGTAACTCCAGGATCCTTACTTGGAAACGACGTGATCTTCTTTCCACAGATCGACAATAACAATGGCTCGGTTGCTATCGGTCTGACAAGAAAGAGCGGGAGCAGTGAAGTCACTGGATTCGGCGAAGTGACGAAGATAAAATTCCAGGTTGTGAACAACTCAAGTAGCCCTTGGTTTGTGTTCACAACCCGCAACATTGCGGCAAATGATGCGAGTGGGAACACCGTCGCTGTTCAGTCTTCTTCAAATTCGGTTATCGTTTCAGCAAAGGAGGCGACTCAAATCCCTATTGGATTCCACCTTGAACAAAACTATCCCAACCCATTCAATCCATCTACGAGGATCGCGTTCTCGATTCCGAAAACCACGAAGATTCGGTTGAGCATCCTTGATGCTCTCGGCCGAGAGGTTGCGGTTCTTGTTAACGGTGAAAACCCCCCGGGAGTCTACGAATCACAATGGGAAGCCGGCAACCTGGCAAGTGGCGTGTATTTCTGTCGGTTGCAGGCAGGTGAATTTGTGGAGACGAAAAAGATGATCCTAATCCGCTGAATGTTGAGAGAGTTCATGATTTGAGGCGAGGGGGCCAGCCTCCCTGAATGTGTCGCGAAGTGCTCTTCATGAACAGTTGCAGGTTCATACTCCCCCGCTACTAAGTTCCGAACGTTGCTTTGGCCCAGTCGGAATTTGCTGAGCAAATTGACTAACTTAGCATTGGCACCAACACAGGACTCTGGTCAGGAACAGCGATTGTTTCTCGAGGGCTGCCAAGAAACAACGACTCTACGCCAGTCTTCCTCATGACGCGACGGTGTACCGCTGAGAGGTGATGGACCATTCTCAACAGTGAGAATCTATTCCCGACGGATCGCGGATGCTACATGATTCCGCATTTTCCCGGTGTTTTACGGATATTTCGTGTACGTATTATTACGTACACGCATTTTGTACGTAATTGAGCGAATTGACTTTCATACAATCTCTTCAAACATTGACCGTTGTTGTTCCTCAACCGCCTATCGTCCGAGACTCGCAGGCAAATTCAAATCAGTGAGATCCGCGTTAATTAGCACCGGCCTGCAAGTGTGACGAGAGCAAGCGCCTGGCCAGTATCCTGGTCAACCCACATTCCCGTTTACGCCGATCATTGGTGTAGTCTCCCTGCGCAGGAGGCTTTAATAGCCCCGAGTGCTCAGTCCTCACAGGGAATGTGGGTCGCGCTTGGGGCTAAATTCTTGTACAAAGGGAGAGAAGAGAGAAGTCGCAGAGGGGAGTGCTGAAGATTTTCAGCGATGCGCGCGTTCCCGGAGCACAACCATGCGTCAACGGAGAGTCTTGCTTCTGTTTCTATTTGTGGCCATAGGCATCATGTATGTTCAAGCCCAAGAGCCTGATTACCAAAAGTGGCTTCAGAAAGAGCAAGAGAGGTACCAACAATTCAAGGACGAGCGTGACAAGGAATTCACCGACTTCCTGAAACGCGAGTGGAAGCAAATGCAATCGTTCAACGGGCTCGTTCCGGATGAGACGCCGAAACCAGTAAGGTTGCCGGTGTATCGGCCGCCGTCGCTACCGCCAAAAGATACAACCTCGATTCCAGTTCAATTCAAAGGTGTCCCGCCAGCGAAAGAGAAACCCGAGCCGCAGCCAAAGTCGGCACCTGTCCCGTCCGTCAGCAAGGCAGAGAAACGATCATCCCGAGATGTTCCCTTTTTTAATACGAAGGTGTCGCTTCAGCTTGATGATGCGGCTCTGCCAAGACTCGGAGCGAATGTCAACAAAGATGTGATCAGCGAGTTTTGGGCCGCGTTGAGTAGATCCAGCTACGAAAACCTACTAGCGCAAGTCCAGCATGATCGCAGTGAAATGTGTCTGAATGACTGGGGATATGTCCAGTTTCTGTACAAAGTAAGCCAGAAGATCTACTCCACATCTCGAAATGAACAGATACTGTTTACATGGTTCATGCTCGCCAAGTCCGGATATGATTCAAAAGTGGGGTACAACAACAACCAGCTCTACCTCTTGTTGCCGTCCGACACCAGGCTCTACTTCGTCTCGTATCTCTGCTTTGCCAACGACCAACGAAGGTTCTACGGTCCCTCGCTTGACGCTGCTACAAAGTCATTTGATGGTCCGCTCTATACATATGAAGGGAAATATCCCGGGGCGGACAAGAACATAGACTTCACTGTCAAGGAGTTGCCAAAGCTGAAGCGTGAGGCGGCCACGAGGAAGCTCCAATTCACGTTCGAGGGGGAGGTGCGTGAATTCACTATCAGAATGAGCAGAGATGCTGTGGATTTCTTCACTGACTATCCGCTCAGCGATATGAAGCAGTACTTCGATGCGCCTGCCTCTGCTGAGGCAATCCAATCACTTTTGCCTCAGTTGAAAGTCGCACTGCAAGGTAAGACGGAACTCGTTGCTGTGAACATGTTGCTTCGGTTTGTGCAGACCGCTTTCGAATACAAGACGGATCCGGAGCAATTCGGAAAGGAGAAACCACTCTTTCCGGATGAAACACTCTTTTATCCCTACTCAGATTGTGAAGACCGCTCAATTCTGTTCGCATATCTTGTGCGACAATTGCTAGGTCTCGGGGTCGTGGGCCTGGATTACCCCGGACACATTGCCACAGCGGTTCTCTTCAGCACGAAGGTCAGCGGTGATGCAATCGAGTATCAAAGCAAGAGGTATGTCATATGCGACCCGACTTACATCAATGCCGATGCTGGCGCATGTATGCCGCAATTCAAGTCCGTGAATCCCAATGTAATTCCGATCGTAAGCCACGCAATTGAAAACTAATCAGGAACAAGAATTCACACATATCCCATTCAACAACTATGGAGGCTGTATGCGCACTCTCATTTCGATCGCATTGTTCGGCATCATTGTTCTGACGCTGATCGGTTGCAGTTCCGGCTCGCAGACAATTGGAGGCACTGGCGCCGGGGATATTCCTGAATGGTATATCAATGTACCACAAGATCCCAGTGTGTTTTTCGCGACCAGTTCACAGGTCTCGGGAGATATGCAGCTTGCCGTTGACAAGTCCACGAATGCAGCGAGAACTGAACTCGGTCGAATGGTCGAGACAAAGATATCGGGATTGCAGAAGCGTTTCACCGAAGAGACGGGAACTGCAAACAACGCCCAGCTTCTTGACATGTTCACGCAGGCAAGTAAGAATGTGGTCTCCAATAGTTTGTCGGGTAGCAAGGAAAGCAAGAAGAAGATCGTGAAGGACGGAAGCAATTGGAGAGCCTATGTGATGGTGGAATATCCGGTGGGTGCGGCGAGCGAGGCATTGATGCAGCAGATCAAGACCAACGAGCAGATGTTCACGCGGTTCCGGGCTGCCAAGACGTTTGAGGATCTCGACAAGGAAGTGAAGGAGTACGAGGAGGCGAAGAAAAAGCAGTAGTGTTTCCTCGGTCAAAGTGGCGTGAGACTCTCGCTGTAGCCCTGTAAGCTCGGCAAAACCTCACATTGCATTTCCACTGCCGAATGCTTCACACGACGGCAAGAAAGCTGACACGAAGAGACGCCTTTGACTCTTGGCATCGGCGCTGTCCTCGCTTGAGGCCGTGAAGAAGCGAACAAAGCGATCCCCGTGCTTTTTTGCGTCCCAGAAGAAGGAAACACTCGATGAAACGATTCATAATTGTGTCTCTTCTTTTCACGTTGCCATGTGCGCTCCTTCTGGCGCAAACGCCGGAGTGGGTCAAGAACGGCGGAACAAGCGTGAAATTCCCCGATCAGGTTTATCTTACAGGGTTTGGGATGTGTAAGGTGAACAAGGAGTTCGACAAAGCGAAAAGTCAACAGCGGGCAATTGAAGTCGCCCGGGGGTATCTGGCACAGAGAATAAAGGTTCGTATCCAGAGCGAGGTCGGGTCCGCCGTCGTGGAGCAAAACTCGACAATCACATCCTATTTCACCAACGCCACTCAGTCCATGTCGACGCTTGAAATACAGGGGGTCGATTTCCAGACATTTTACGATGATGATGAGGAGATGTCATATGCACTCGCCATCGTGCCACGGGGTCACTTGGTCAAGATGTATGATGAAAAAGAGGCTGCGCTCAAGAAAGAGATCAGGCAGCACCTCGAATCAGGCAAGCTGATTGAGGGGAGCGGATTGAAGACGAAAGCGCTGGATGAATACCTGGCGTGCCATTCTCTGTTCCGGGCACTGGAGGAAGCGCAAGCTATCTTGCTGGTGGCGCGGGCAGCAACAAGTGATGCATCCAGGGAGCTTGCGGGTCGGGTGGCGAAGGAGGAGATCGCGCTGTCGGAGGTTCGGGAGGCGGTCCAGCGTTTGCTTCAGAAGCCTGTCTCCAGCATCGAGGATCTTGCGTGGAATCTCGCCTATTGTTTGAAGGAGCAATGTGCCCTCGGGAATACGAGCGTACTGGTTAGCCCCTTTACTTTCCAGGACACGAAGATAGGGAGCCCATTTGCCAGGTATTTCAAGCAGGTTCTCGAAGGGAAACTGATCGAAGTGGCGAAGTGGAACCCCGTGCAACCGATTGAGTCGAACAACTCCAGGGAATTCAATATCTCCCGAAGTATCGCAGAAGCTGCAGGTGCCGAACACATGCTCAAAGGATCCTACTGGAAGCAGCAAGGGAAGGTGAAGGTTATTGCGCTGCTTCAGAAGACTTCAGATGGAAAGATCGTGGCGAGTGCGGAGATGACCGTCGACGAGCAGGTTCTGTCAAGCAGTGGCTTAAGTCTCGAACCTCAGAATTTCCAGGCGGCTTTGATCGATCAGAAGCAGTTTGGAAAAGACGAAGTAGTTGGCGGTGGGTTGATGCTCGAGTTGTGGACGAATAAGGGGACGGAGGACCTGGTGTTCACGCGTGAAGATACCATGACGGTATATGTGCGTGTCAACGTCCCTTGCCACATCCGGTTCATGTATCACCTTGCAAATGGCATGCGCGTCGTTCTTGAAAAGGACCATGTGATTGACCAGTCAAAAGTAAACATGGTTTATACTTCTCCCCGCTGGATGTTTACCTGCGATGCGCCGTATGGAGTGGAACAAATGCAGGTGTTTGCTAGTTCAGAACCATTCGAGTCTCTCGTTACTGAAAAATGGGGAGACTACGACGTGCTGAAAGAAGATCTTGGAAAGTTCCTCTCAACACAGCGAGGAATGAAGATGACGAAGCAGGGAACCATGCGAGCCGAAACCCGACTGGTACTGACGACGGTGGAAAAGTGAATGAGGCGGTGCGCAGGATCAGCGATCCCTCAAGAGAACGAGAGCCCATTTTCGTGCAGGGTGTGGCAAATGGCTCCTGAGTGAACATCCTAAGTGTCAGATTAGACGTTCTGTGGCAGCATGGTCAGATTTTGAAATCAAACGTTCTGCTCCAATCCGAGAGGAGTTCTAGTCGTGGCCCAGCCTACTAGGAATCGAATGAGAATGGTGAGGTTGTTTTCGACGATTGTGGTGAGTGCAACTGTGCTGTACGCGCAAGTGCCAACGAATGGCCTTGTAGCATACTACCCATTCAACGGAAACGCGAATGACGCGAGCGGAAATAGTCTCAACGGTACGGCGAGCACCGGTGTGAGCTGGACAAGCGATAGATTTGGAGCGGCAAACAAAGCCACCAACCTTGGAACGACCAGTTCGATAATTGAGATCGCTGATAACAGTCTTCTTGATCTGCAAAACGACTTCACTATTTCGGTGTGGTTCAGAGGATCGGATTTCAGCTATACTCCCATACTGCTGTCAAAGCACCAGGCAAGTCGAGATGTCGGGACGTGGGCTTTGAGAGTAAATTCGACCCGCACACCCAATCTGGCCAATTGGATCAGCAGCGGTGTATTCAATTTTCTGAACGGGGGCGCGAAGTTCGCGGTAAGCAGTTGGCAACATGTTGTCTTTTTGTTCAAGAAGTCCGACAACAGTTGGTCGTTCTACGTGAATGGATCGCTCGATGCTCAGGGTACTGCAGCAATTGTTATCAACAACACAAGTTTAAGCCTTCGCATTGGAAACGAGAATTCCCCCGGCGGCTCCTCCTTTGTGGGAGACATGGATGACATCAGGATCTACAACAGGTCCTTGGCGATCAACGAGGTCGACTCCCTTTATCACGAGGGAGGCTGGGCTTCGGGGTCGCTGGCGAACACAAAATTCGTCTTCAGCTCGAACGCTTTCGACGGAGCAAATCGGTATCAGATCTACAAATCAAACTCCGACGGAAGCAATTGGATACGATTAACCAGCAACTCTGCGCAGGAAAGTGACCCTCACTGGTCACCCGACGGATCAAAGATCGTGTTCTATTCGAATCGTGACGGGAACAACGAAATCTACATCATGAATGCTGACGGCACAAATCAAACGCGCATTACGAACAATGCGGCCAGCGATTCTAGCCCAGCTTGGTCACCGGACGGAACAAAGATCGCCTTCACTTCAGACCGAGACGGCAACAACGAAATCTATGTCATGAATATTGACGGCACAGGTCAGACTCGGTTGACGAATAATACGGCATCCGACGGTGCTGCTTCATGGTCCCCCAACGGCTCAAAAATCGCGTTCTGGACAGACCGCGACGGTAACGGTGAGATCTACGTCATGAACGCCGATGGTACCGGCCAAACACGTCTGACGAATAACACGGTGCCAGATTGGAGTCCGATCGCTTGGTCGCCCAATGGCACGCGGATATCATTTAGTCGTGGGGCGACCGGTAATCATCAGGTATATATCGTGAATGCTGATGGATCCGGGCAAACACAGTTGACGACTCTGGGGAGCGCTAACGATCACACTACTTGGTCTCCTGATGGAACGAAGATCGCGTTTCTGTCCGATCGGGATCACACGGATATATATTCCCTGTACACAATGAACCCGGATGGTTCGAGTCAAACGCGCCTGACAAACAACGTTCCTACGACAACAATATATGTCCCGCAATGGTCGACATTCCTCGGAACTTCTCCTGCCGTGCCTACGCTCGCCTCGCCAGTGAACAGCGCTACGGGTGTGTCCACCAGCCCGATCCTGAGCTGGGGGGCTTCGAGCGGGGCGACATCATATGAGTTGCAGGTTTCTACCAATTCCAGCTTTTCTTCAACTGTCTTGGATCAAAGCGGTATCACAGCGACGTCGTACTCAGTGACAGGGCTTTCAGGTGGTACACAATATTACTGGCGGGTCAACGCAACCAACGCAGCAGGCACAAGCGCATGGAGCTCTACATCGAGTTTCACAACCATCGTCACTGTCTCGATTCCTTCGCCTCCAGCATTGCCCGGGTCGCCTGTCGATGGTGCGACGGGTGTGTCAGTGAGTCCAACGCTGAGCTGGAGTGCTTCAAGTGGAGCGGTGTCATATCGTCTCCAGGTTTCGACAAACTCCACATTCTCCTCACTCGCCTTCGATCAGAGCGGTATCACTGCTGCAACATATCCAGTCACCGGACTTTCCAACAACACATTGTACTACTGGCGAGTCAACGCAACCAATACCGCTGGTACGAGTTCTTGGAGC
Organism: Ignavibacteriales bacterium; assembly: GCA_026390595.1. Lineage (NCBI taxonomy): Bacteria > Pseudomonadati > Ignavibacteriota > Ignavibacteria > Ignavibacteriales > Ignavibacteriales bacterium. Next base: position 118,683 of record JAPLFQ010000003.1, on the reverse strand, counting down.
TCCACCTGGAGTTTCACGATCATACCTGCGATTCCTCCTGTGCCCACCACCCCATCGCCCGGAGATGGTGCAACGAATCAATCTGCAAGTCCGACCCTTAGTTGGGGAGTTTCTGCCGGTGCCACGTCGTATCGTTTGCAGGTGTCCCTAAACTCGGCCTTTTCAACGATGGTGCTTGATCAAAGCGGCATCACTGGAACATCGTACGGAGTATCCGGTCTTTCCAACATCGCGCAGTACTATTGGCGGGTCAATGCGAGCAACTCCGCGGGTACGAGCGCTTGGAGTAACGCATGGAGCTTTACGACCATTCCATCCATTCCTCCTCCTCCTACCACGCCATCGCCAGTAGATCTTGCACCGAATCAATCTACAAGTCCGACGTTAAGTTGGGGGGGTTCTACGGGCGCCACGTCGTATCGATTGCAGGTTTCGACTACAGCGAGTTTCTCCACTTTCATTATTGATCAAAACGGACTGACGACGAATTCCTATTCTGCCAGCGGCCTTTCCATGGGAACGACTTATTACTGGCGGGTGAGCGCTACGAACGTCGCTGGAACCAGTTCGTATTCAAGCGTCTGGACATTCTCGACGGGAGTAATTGTGTCGCCTCCAACTACTCCCACGCCGGCAGACCTATCTACGGGGGTCTCCATTACGCCAACCCTCAGCTGGAATGCTTCCAGTGGTGCGACCTCATACCACATCCAGGTTTCAACGAGTGCCAGTTTCGCCAACCTATTGTTCGATCAAAGCGGGATTGCTGGGACCTCGTTTAATGCCAGCGGGCTTGTGAATGGTACGACTTATTATTGGCAGGTGAATGCGACTAACAGCATGGGAACGAGTTCTTGGTCGAAAGTATGGACCTTCACCACGATTCCCATCATTCCCCCAATCCCGGTCGGACCAACACCCGTCGAAGGTGCCCTCAATGTTCTTACAAACACAACTCTCGGTTGGGTGGCGTCCGCTGGAGCGGTTACGTACCGCCTGCAGATTGCGACGAGTGCAAGCTTTGCCAGTCCGGTAGTTGATCAGACGGGACTCTCGTCACCTTCCTACACACCCATTGGTCTTGCGAACAGCACTCTATACTACTGGAGAGTCAACGCCTCGAATGCAGGAGGTACAAGCATTTGGTCGGGTCCCTGGAGTTTTACGACGATTGTCGCACCACCGATTCTAACGCTGCTATCACCGGCTGACGGCTCCACGGGCACATCTGTGAACCCAACTCTCAGTTGGTCATCCGCGGCCGGGGCGACCACCTACCGGCTGCAGGTCTCCACCAGCTCAAGTTTTTCCCCCCTCGTTGTGGATCAGGCAGGTCTTACAGCGACGTCGTATTCAGTCAGCGGACTTTCGAACAGCACGTTGTACTATTGGCGCGTCAATTCATCAAACGCGGGAGGAAGCGGCGCATGGTCTGCATTGAGGAGTTTCACTACAATAATAGCGCCGCCGCCAACTCCAGTACTCACTTCGCCTATCAACGGTGTGTCTAATCAGGCCATAGCCCTTTCCTTGGTTTGGGGAGCAGCAAGTGGTGCGTCGACATATCGTCTGCAGGTTTCGACTAGCCAGTTCTTCTCTACAATATTGACTGATGTGTCAGGCCTCACTGCAACTTCCTACGATATCTCCGGGCTTGCGTACGCTACGACTTACTATTGGCAAGTATGTGCAACCAATGCTGGCGGTACAAGCTCGTGGTCGTTGCCATCGAGTTTCTCCACGGCGAATATTCCCTTGCCGGCCGTGGTTCTTTCCTCTCCGGCAGATGGAGCGCAAGGCCAGTCGACAAATCCATCCTTTAGTTGGCTCTCGGTCAATGGTGCCACTTCATATCAGCTTCAGGTCTCTTCCACTTCTTCTTTTTCAACGTTGGTTGTAGATCAGTCATTTCTGGCGACACCCTCGTTCACCGTGACAGGGTTGTCCAATGGATTGACTTACTACTGGAGAGTCCGGGCTGCCAATGCGGGGGGACCAGGCCCATTTTCCAGTACGCGAAGCTTCGTTACTATTCCTCTCTCACCACCGGCTCCATTACTAAACACGCCTCTTGATGGCGCTCAGAAAGTCTCGGCATCCCCAACCCTGACCTGGTATGCGGTTTCTTCCGCGGAAACCTATAGAGTTCAAGTTTCGACGAGTTCGTCGTTCGCCACGACCCTGGTTGATCAGGCAGGCCTTACAACGACTGTTTACAGTGCCAGTGGCCTGGGATACAGTACAAATTACTATTGGCGCGTGAACGCGACAAATGCAGGGGGAACCGGGCCATGGTCCGCAAACCGAAGTTTCACGACAAATGTGGCTCCGCCTCCTACGCCATCGCTCGCATCGCCTGCCACAGGATCCTCAGATGTAGCATTGACGCCGACATTGAGCTGGGGGGCTGCAGCAAGTGCGACTGCATATAGGGTCCAGGTGTCCTTTTCTTCCAATTTCGCATCCACTGTGGTCGATGATTCGACATTGACTGGAACCTCGCGTCAAATCGGACCACTGACAAATGGGGCAACCTACTACTGGCGAGTCAGTGCCTCAAACGCCGGAGGCTGGGGCGCGAACTCTACGGTCTGGAATTTCATGACCATCCCTGCTCCCCCCTTAGCACCTGTGTTGTCTTCTCCCAGCGATGTTGGTACGAGAATCTCGGTCAATCCGACTCTAACTTGGAATGCATCGGCGGGTGCGACAAGATACCATGTGCAGCTGTCGATTTCGCCGACGTTCGGAACTACTGTTCTTGACGATTCGGCTGTCACAACCACCTCAAAAGGGGTCGGACCGTTAGGGAACAGCACTACACACTACTGGCGGGTGAGTGCATCGAATGCGGGCGGATCAAGCTCCTATTCGGGTATCTGGAGTTTCACGACAGTGGTGCCGCCTCCACAGGCGCCGACGCTGCTTGCTCCTGCCGACGTCGGATCAGGAATCTCCATCAATCCCACACTAAACTGGAACGCGTCGGCCGGCGCGACTAAATATCATGTGCAGGTGTCGACTTCACAGACGTTCGGATCTCTCCTGATCGATGATTCCACAATTACAGCCACATCAAAGGGGGTGGGACCGCTGGCCAACAGCACGACGTATTACTGGCGCGTATGCGCTCTAAATGATGGCGGGAGCAGTCCCTACCAGGCTGCGAGGAGTTTCACGACGATCATCCAGGTCCCTGACGTCGTGTCACTCACGTCGCCTGCGGGCGGAGTGACGGAGCAGCCGATATCGCTCACGCTTGGCTGGTCGCAAGCTCCGCGAGCTGCAACGTACCATCTTCAATTGTCGGTAAGTTCGTCATTCAGTCCATTGTTGCTCGACGATTCAACAATTGTCAACACCTCCTACCAAACGCCAAGCCTTGCCGCCAACACAGTCTACTATTGGCGGGTTGGCGGAGTAAACGCGGGGGGCGCGGGTGCCTGGTCCATCTCAAGAAGCTTTACAACGGTCCCGATCCTCACAGTCGGACCCGCGCTGATTTCGCCGCAAGACAATGAGCTGAACGTTTCTCTATCCCCAACGCTAAGCTGGAACACACTCAGCGGCGCGGTTTCATACCGTTTGCAGGTGTCTGCGACGTCGGACTTCGCGACTCTAATCCTTGACCAGAGCGGATTGACTTCACCTTCAAGATCAGTTACAGGCCTTGCGAACGGGGCAAAGTACTTCTGGCGCGTCAACGCATCGAATTCCGCGGGAACGAGCCCATACTCGGGGCAGCGGAGCTTCACTACTTTCTTCTTGCCGCCTGCTGCCCCCGTGATATCTTCTCCCGGGAGCGGTTCATCAAATCAGCCAACAACGGTGACCTTGACGTGGAGTGCCCCTTCAACAGCTTTGACATACCACTTGCAGGTGTCACAAAACACCGCATTCGCACCGACTCTTGTCGATGACTCGACGATCACTTCAACCTCCAGGCAGGCAGGCCCGCTCTCGTTCGGTGGTACGTACTATTGGAGAGTGAGTGCCTCAAATACTGGCGGGTCGAGTCCGTATACTCAAGCTTCCAGTTTCTCCGTCGTCCCGGCACCGGCTCCGAGTGTCAGCATCAGCACCACAATCTCCTTTCCAGCGAGATCCCGTGCTGGCGATTTTACGGCTTCGGATTATCACCTTATCGGCCTGCCTGGCTCAACGGCAATTCCGGTCGCTTCTGTTCTCTCCGGGACTCAGAAAAAGGACTGGCAGGTATATTGGGACAATGGAAATGCGTCGAATTATCTGGTTGAATATGTCGCAGGCAATCAATTCCAGTTTGGATCTGGGAAGGCGTTCTGGGTTGTGTCGAAGAGTAGTCTGACCATCAACCAATCGGTTACGTTCCCCACGCTCAATTCGTCCGGCAATTTCGAAATTCCGCTTCAACCCAGTTGGAATCTCATAACGAATCCATTCAACAGCTCGATACCGTGGTCGAGGATTCAAAGTGCCAACAACACGACAGCCTCGATATTTGCTTTCAATGGTTCCTTTGGCAGCCCATCTGTAAACTTCGACCCATATGTTGGGTATTACTACTTCAACGGCTCGCCGGGGACGACTCTCCCGGTTCTCAAAATTCCGTACACCGCTTTGTTTGGGAACCTCGCCGGACCGATCGGCCCGACGTATGACGGATGGAAAGTAGCGATGTCGCTTTCATCCGAAGGATCTTCGGAGCAGTCATTGGCCGAGGCTTCATTTGGAGTATCTGTTGGTGCGGCAAATGGGATGGATGCATTCGACATGCGCAAACCGCGTGCTGTGGCACAGACTTCCGGTCTCTACTTCGACAGGCCGGACTGGGACGCGCTCTATTCTACGTTCGGATCTGATATTCGTCCGGTGATCAACAGAATTGAGAAATGGGATTTCAAGGTCAACGCCGAACCATTGAGACCGTCTCGTCTGATATTCCGAGGTCTTGCTGATGTCCCGATGTCGAATGAGGTCTATCTGGTCGATGCGGCAAACTGTATTTCAGCGAATCTCCGTCTTGACTCAGTTTACAGTTTCGTATCACCGTTGAGAGAATTGCAGTTCTCCGTTTTCGTCGGATCGACAGATGCCGTTCTGGCTCGGATCGTTCAGGCGCTGCCAACGGAATATGAACTAAGCAACAACTTCCCCAATCCTTTCAATCCAACGACCAGTCTCAGACTTTCCCTGCCGGAGAGATCGATGGTCCATCTTGCGATCTACAACATCCTGGGCCAGAAAATCCGTTCGCTCCGCACAGGCACGTTGACTGCCGGCAATCACTGGATCACGTGGGATGGGAAGAATGATCAAGGGGCGATTGCTCCCAGCGGGGTGTACTATTGCAGATTAAACATTGAAGGAAGGCAAAGCATCGTCAGAAGAATGGTTTTATTGAAATGAGGACATTACATATGCAAACGAGAATGTTTCGGCTGAGGTCCGTCTGTGTCTTGCTTGCTGCTCTGTTGCTGGCAGAGCCACTGGCCGCATCTTCACCTGTTCCAGGCGAGGATATAGCGGTAAAGAATGTGCGGTTCGAGTTATCGGGCAAGACCGTCATCGTTTCGTATGATCTCGCTGGCTCATTGGATCAGGCGTACTTGATTAAGGTGACACTCAAACGGAGACAGGTCCCGGGGTTTGAATATGTTCCGAAGTCGCTATCGGGTGACGTTGGGGAAGGGAAATTCAGCGGAGTCGGCCGCAAGGTCCATTGGGACATGCTCCGTGATTACCCGAACGGATTGGAAGGCGATGATTACTATTTCCGAATTGAAGCGACAATGATTTCTCAAAGCAGCAATCTTCTCTATTACGTTGGCGGCGGTGTGGCGGTGGTAGGAGCGGTGGTTTACCTCCTGATTCACAAGCCGTCGGTTGACGAGGGCGCATTTCCGCAGCCTTCCGGGCGACCAAGTGGTTACTAATTTCAAATGAGGAGGATTTCGCAATGGTAAGTGCAAGGCGATCCAACACATCACCAGATTGCACGCGGTCTTGGGACCGATTCACAGTGCTCGTGCTGATACTGATGCTCGTGTCTGTATTCGTTCGTAGTGTCGCGTTTGGGCAGGTGGCATCTGGGGAAAGCCAGTCGGGATCGCTCCTGGTTGGAGGCAAGAAGGTGGACGACCTATCAGGGCCTACAATCGAGATTCTCGAGCCCGCTGGGATGGGGCAGAGGGGGATGAAATCTGTAGCCGAAGAAGGACTGGTCGTGACCAGCGGCGAGATCAAAATCCGGGGTCTCGTGCGTGGAGCTAACGCCATTGCTGTCGTGAAGGTCCAAGGCAAAGAAGCTGATCTGAGGCCGACCGGGGATGGATACGAATTTTCGTCGGATGTGCTGCTGGAGTTTGGTCCCAACTCCGTCTCCATCGAGGCCACTGACATCCGGCGCAAGAGCTCTACTCTTTCATTCAAATTGAAGCGAGAAGTACCTGTTGCGAAAGTGGATAAGAAAGTTCCTCAAACCGAACTATTCAAGGGCCGTCAGGTGTGGGCGGCGGTGATCGGTGTCTCCGAGTATCAGAATCCAAAGATAAATCCCCTTCGCTATGCTGACAGAGACGCCGAAGCGTTTTATCAGTACCTAATTACGCCTATTGACTCCGGCGGGAGAGGAGTTCCCGAGGGCCATATCCGGAAACTCCTCAATAAAGAAGCCACCAGGGTGAATATTGTGGAAGCTTTCAAGGATTTCATGCGGAATACCATTGATGACGACATTGCGATCATCTATTTCGCCGGCCATGGCATGGTCGACCCGGCGAAGCCGACCATCGCTCATTTATTAGCCTATGACACGGACATCTCGAGGCTGGGGGCGACGGCGGTACGGATGAGTGAAATACAGGAATCGATCCGGGACTACATCAAGGCAGGAAGGATCATCGTGTTTGCCGATGCATGCCATAGCGCTGCGGTAGGCGCTGATGTTGCAATGCGAGATGTTGCGAGCGCTGAAACCGTAAATAAGTTTCTTGAAGATATCGCGAAATCAGGAAACAGTATACTCACGTTCAGCGCGAGCGAAGCCAACGAAACTTCGCAGGAAGGGCCGCGTTGGGGTGGAGGGCATGGCGTTTTTACCTTCTATCTGCTCGAAGGTCTGAAGGGAAAGGCGAACATAGATTTCGATCCAACGGATCCATTCATACGGCTTGGTCGACTCGTGGATTATGTTGAGAGTAACGTGAAGAGGGACACTCAGAGCCAGCAACACGCCTCGCACAGCCAGGGCACGTGGGATCGCAATCTGCCGATGTCAATCGCGACTGAAAAGTCGAAATAGTTCCTTTTGATCGAAAAGGAGGAATTTCATGCAACCTCATGACCAGAGAACCGCAGTTCTGCTCGCCCTAATACTTTTAGGTCCGGTTCTTCTTGCGCAGGACCGCGGATTTCGCCCTCTTGATGCCTCAAAGATCGACAGCCTTTCTGTCAAACCGGGGAAAGACTATGCGCTGCTGATCGGAATTGATGCGTATGAGGAGTTGAAAACTCTGGCAAACCCAGTCCGCGATGCAAGAACCATTTCAGAAGAACTGCGGGACCAGTACGGCTTCCAAACAGAGATTCTCGAAAACGTGAGGCAGCGGGAAATCCTGCTGAAGCTGCGGGACTATGCCCTCAGGAAGTACGGAGAGCAGGATCAACTGTTCATTTTTTTCGCTGGACACGGACAATTCGACGATGTCACTGGTGACGGGTATCTGGCCGCCAGGGATTCCAAGCTGAAGGATGATGCCAAGATGAGTTACATCTCCCATTCCAGCTTGCGAACGAGCATCAACAACATCCCTTGCAGGCACATCCTCCTCGTCGTCGACGCGTGTTTCGGTGGGACGTTTGATCCCCTTATCGCTGCAAACCTCCAGAGGGGGGAAGAAAGCAGTGACATAGCGAAGCCGGAATTCATCGCCCGCAAGATGAAATTCAAAACGCGCAAGTATATCACCTCCGGCGGCAAGGAGTATGTCCCGGATGTATCGCCCTTCGTACGACGCCTTCTTGAAGCATTTCGAAGTTATGGCGGCTCCGACGGAATTCTCACCTTCAACGAGCTTCTCCCATTTCTCGACAAAGTAAGACCTGAACCGCGCCACGGAGATTTTGGATCTCCAGATCCCGGTAGTGATTTTCTCTTCGTAGCAAAAGCACCGCCGAAGTACCTTGGTACCATGACAATCCTGCCGAGTCCGCCGGATGCTAAGGTTTTCATTGATGGAAAGCACGTATCAACAGGCTCGCTGGAACGATTCGAACTCCCTCCCGGCAAGCATGATGTCATGGTAGTCAAGGAATCCTTCGACGAATGGCAAAAAGAGGTGAACGTCGATCAAGGCAAAGATACACAGATTGAGATGAAATTGGATATCACCAAGGGGTACGTGTCCGTTGTTGGGGTTCCTTCGGACGCCGAGGTACTCATCGACGGAAAGAAAATCGGATTGGGGCCGCTCGTGCGGCACGATGCCTTGCCCGGATCTCACGCACTTGAGGTGAGAACTTCAGATCCAGCGCTCGGGGCATCGCGTGAGGTGGTTATTGTTAACCGGCGGGAGAGCAAGCTCGAGGTTCGCCTCGGCCAGTTCAATCCATATCCGGCTCTCCGTTCGGCCGTGATCCCAGGTTTGGGGCAAATCATTAACGGCTCAATCGCCAAAGGGTTCATGTTCCTGGGCGGTACGCTTGGCGCAGGTGCCTATGTGGTCCTCACTCATCTTGATTACACGGACCAGGTTGGCAAATACAATTCGCTTGTCACCGCATACGCGTCAGCTGCCTCGGTGGATGAAGCGACGACGAAGCGCGGGGAGATGTTGCGGCAATTCACCGTCGTCGAAGACGCAAAAAAGATGCGACTGATCGCAGCTGGTGCAACCGCCGGACTTTATCTTCTGAATCTCCTGGATGCATTGCTCTTCGACGCGAAACAGAGCCAGCTTGTTCTCCTGTCTGATCAGAGTGAAATCCAAATGCGTCCGATGTTCTACTCTGCAGCGCAAGGACCGGCATTGGAGGTTAGAATAGTCATACGGTAATTCAACGATGTTCTTGAATGCTACCAGGCAGTCCAGCACAGCCGCAAGAACCAGTTCTCTCAAAGCAAAGAATCCAGGCCCTGTTTCCCAACCAAGCGAGAGTGCTATGAAGAAGATCCTTCGCAAAAGCCGGTTTGTCTGCCTGCCAGTAGTTTCCCTCCTCCTGGTTCTCTCTTGCGAAAAGGCAGTGACGCCACCCGAATCGGTCCCGACGAATCCACTCGATATCCCGGGACTTCCTGTGACAACCATTACACAAGGTCCTGCTCAGGGTTCCGTCCTCGCTACGAGCAGCGCGACGTTTCGCTGGTCCGGCAACTCCGAGGTGGGAGCATTCTCGTGCAGACTGAACGGGGGCACCTGGTCTTTCTGGTCGACAAGAACGGACACCACAATCGATGACATCGATGATGGATCATGCTTGTTTGAAGTCAAGAGTCGCCACAAGAACAATATTACTGAAGAACAGAACTTTCCCACCCGGTCCTTCTCGGTGGATGCGATACAGGGACCGGCCGCCATATTCTACCCAAGGCGCAAAGCTGTGACGGTTTCGCAATCATTCACATACGATATCCGGGCCGAAGATGTGAGCGGACTCCTTGGCTGCAAGCTGGCAATGACATATGACCCGGCAATCATCAAGATTGACACGATTGTAGCGGGTGACCTGGTGAAGAAGAACGGGGGTTTTGCAGAATCGTACCTGACAAGAGACCCAAGCGGCGTCAAGGTCGTATTTGAAGCCGTGATACTGGGGGGGACTCCGAAAGGTGTCACCGGAAGCGGCGCGCTCGCGACGCTTACATGTCGTGTCGTGGGTGCGCAGCAAGCAAACCTCGTGTTTGTGCAGACAGAAACACTGTACCGGGACACCGGCAATAAGCCTCTCACAATCCGGCAGTTAGTCGGCGGGAAGGTGGTGGCAAAATGAGAAACTCCATCCTCATCTCGCTCAGCTTGCTTTTCTTAACGCTTTCCACTTTCGCCCAGGTTCCGACCAACGGCCTGGTTGCATACTATCCGTTCAACGGCAACACAAATGATATGAGCGGAAGCAACTACCATATTACCAACTATGGCGCCGTCCTGACGACCGATCGTTTTAGCCAGGCCAACAGCGCATACGACTTTGACGGAACAAATGCCTACATGACGATACCCGATTCATCGAAGGGGCTTTCATTCAACGCTGTCACCGATGCCTACACGGTATCGGTATGGGCCAATTTCTCGTCCCTACCAAGTCGACATATTCACATTCTCACGGATCGCCTAGAGACGGGTGGATGGTCTTATTATCTCAATTATGATCAAGTGAACAAACAGATCTCTTTCACTCCATTTGACGGTTCGAACATAATCAGCACGGTTGCGAGTTGCACACTTCAGACAAGTACCTGGTATCACTTTCTGCTCGTGATATCAAACAAGTCGGTGACACTCTACATCAACGGTGCCTCTGTGATGACTGCGACAATCCCTGCGGGATATGGAAGCACAAAGAGAACCTCCAATGTTGCGCTGATTGGGGCTAGCGCGATGGCGGGCCCCAGCATCATAGACAAGATGGTTGGCAAAATCGATGATCTTAGAATATACAATCGTGCGCTGAATGTAACAGAGATTCTGGCGCTGTACTTTGAAGGGGTCCCCACTGTCACTTCGTTCTCTCCAATGAGTGGTCCCGTTGGCACCACGGTTACGATCACGGGCACGAACTTCAACACAACCACGTCTGCTAACGTTGTCTTCTTTGGAGCGGTTCAGGCCACTGTATCGTCTGCAGCCTCGACATCGCTTTCTGTATTGGTGCCAGCGGGCGCGACATATCAACCCCTGACAGTAACATGCAACGGACTCACTGGTTGCTCGGCAAAATCGTTCGTCACCACTTTTACCAGCAGCGGAACGGTCAATGTCAGCTCTTTTGCTGGAAGGGTGGATTTCCCTACCAGCACCAAACCACGGGGATTCAACGTTGCCGATCTCGACGGCGACGGAAAGCCGGATGTTGTCACCTGCAGTGAGAACGCCGCTACACTCTCCGTCTTGAGAAACACAAGTACGAGTGGAAGTGTTGCCTTCGCGTCGAAACTTGATATTGCTACAGGAACCACTCCTCTGTATCTCGCCATAGGTGATATCGATGGTGATGGGAAGCCCGACCTCGTCGTGCCAAACTATGGCAGCAACACAATGTCCGTGTTCCGCAATACAGGCACGAGCGGGACTATTTCCTTCGCGGCGAAAGTGGATTATCCGACATCGAATACTCCGTACGCGGTGGCACTCGCCGATTTTGATGGAGATGGAAAACTGGATATTGGGCTGAGCAACTACTCATCAGTTACAGCATCAGTATTCCGCAACCTGAGTACTCCTGGGACGATATCTCTGGCGGGAAAAGTGGATGTGCAAGTTGGAAGCAGCGCAGAAGGAATAGCCGTTGGCGACGTGGACGGAGATGGGAAACCGGATCTTGTTGTGGTCAACGGGACAAGTGCGTCGGTTGGTGTGTTTAGGAATACCACTGCTGGTGGAACGATTTCATTCTCATCCCGGAGCGATTTTGGGATGGGAAATGACCCCCATCTGATTTCTGTTGCGGACATCGACGGTGATGGCCGACTCGACTTGATAGGTGAAAATGCTGTCAGCCAATCGATCTCGGTTCTTAGAAATACAGGCAGCGTTGGGAGCGTTTCTTTTGCGACCAAGGTGGACTATCCGGTCGGCACCAATCCTCTGGCCACGGCCATTGGAGACGTCGATGGAGATGGCAAGGTCGATGTTTTGGTAGTGGAAAGTAGTGCCAACACAGTGTCTCTGTTCAAGAATGGAAGTAGCACAGGTTCCATATCTCTTGCCTCGAGAGTATCATTCACAACAGGTGCGTCCTGTTATAACGCCAGAATTGTCGATCTTGACGGTGACGGAAAACCGGATCTCGTTGTGGCGAATTATGGAGACAATTCGGTGTCAGTCTTGAGGAATATCTCTGTGCCCGCGCTCCCCGGAGAATACACGCCTGATGCCAACACGGTGCTTTTGCTGCATATGGATGAGACTAGCGGCTTGACGGTGAGTGATGCCAGCAGTTCTGGCAACAATGGAACCGCCACGGGGACATCCATTATCAATGGGAAATTCGGAAAGGGGAGATCGTTCAACGGAACGACTGATTACATAGATATTCCTCATACTGCTTCGTTGAATTCGAGCACAAATCTCACTATTGAGGCCTGGGTCACACTCAATCAATACGGTGGCAATCCACATCGTTATGTTTTCTCCAAAGGTACCTACGACTATGCTCTTCTTGTGCTTGATGACGGCCGTCTTGCCTTCAACAGGCTCGGCTATACCTATGTGGCGAAGACGGTTGCGCTCAATAGAATGACTCACCTCGCCGCAGTGGTGAGCGGTACTCAACTTACCCTCTACAAAGACGGCGTTGTCGACACCACCATCAATATGGGTGGGGGATTGACAAACAATTCCCAGAATCTCAGGATCGGAGGAAGCTCAGCTGGATCAGAGTATTGGGCCGGACTGATCGATGAAATCCGGATCTCCAACATGGCCCGTCTGCCCCATGAATTCGGTCTTCAACTACCTCCGAAGAACCTCGCTGCCACGGTATCTGGAACAACTATCAACCTGAGCTGGCAAAACGGAGGCGGTTTGAATGGACTGCTGAGATACAAGATCTATCGCGGAGGAGATTCAACCAACGTTACGCTCATTGACTCAACTTCTTCAACCTCGTACACGAACAGCAATCTGCTCCCAGGTAGGTACTATTACAGGGTATCAGCGGTTGACTCAACCGGATTTGAAGGCTCGAAAGGCTTCGCATCCGGGGCAATTATTTTCGGATTGGTGGCGTCATTTCCTTTTAGCGGTAGTGCGAACGATTTGAGCGGGAACGGAAACAACGGGACGGGGAGTTCGGTCACAGCAACTGCCGATCGGTTCGGGACTGCAAACGCTGCATATTCATTCAACGGGACTTCCAGCCTCATAGTCGTTCCAAATAGCTCTTCGCTCCGGATAAGTTCTGACATCACCGTATGCGCGTGGGTGAAGGCATCTTCCCCCCAGCAAGGCAGGGGCATTGTTGAAAAGTACTATGGAGGCACGAATACCGACCAAGGGTGGTTGCTCAATACAGAAACAGCGGGAACAGCCATTATGCAAGGACGCGACGGTCGCGGTGGGGCTACAACTCTCTCAAGCGGCTACTCAACTGGGTTTTCAGATGGTCAATGGCACTTTGTCGTTGGCCAGCGGCTCGGAAACATTTGGAAAATATTTCTCGACGGGCAACTGTCCTCCTCGACGGACGTCGGCGGAACGGCGGGAAGTATCGAATCGGGAGGAAACATCGCAATTGGCGCATACGGCAATCTGGGTCCGATTAGTGGGGTCTGGCAGGGATCCATCGATGACATCCGCATCTATAACAAGTCCCTGAGTGTTGTGGAGATAGACTCACTTTATCATCTCAATGGCTGGCCGGTTCTTCCGACGATTACGACCGTGACCCCAGTGAAGTTCTCAGCATCGATTAGTCCAACCGCTGCACTTACGGCGGTCTTCGACAGTGACATGAACCAGGCGACATTTACTGCCAGCACTATCAAGATCCGAGGATCACTCGGTGGCGCTTACACGTTCACACCGAGCTATAGCGCCGGGACGCGGACGTTGACGCTGACTCCGACCACCTCATTCAAAAAAGGAGAGATTGTCAGTGCGACCTTGACGCGCGGCATCAAGTCGGCAGCCGGTGATTCTCTCAAGGCACCCTATGTTTGGAATTTCAACGTCGCGGTCAGTGGTGGTGTGGGTTCCTTCACGGCGAGCCAAACGCTTGACATCGGTGGATCACCCACAAGACTGGCAGCAGGCGACTATGACAAAGACGGCGACCTTGACCTGGCGGTTGTCACGAACAGTCAGGGAACGGCACCGACAGTAACACTCTTGCGAAACAATGGGCAGGGTACATACGCATCTTGGAGCACGTTGAACGTTGGTGTATCCCCCAGCTACATCCTCACATCAGATGTGGATCTCGATGGTGACATGGATCTCATCATCGGCCGAACGTCGAGCGGTGCGGTGCTCACGTACCTCAATGACGGTACCGGATCGTTCACCCTCGGGGGGACATACGCTCTCGGCCAGCCATCGGAGATGTCCGTTGGGGACATGAATGGCGATGGCTATGATGATGTCGCACTATCAAATATCTCTTCGCAGCAGACTGTGATTCTGAAGAACAACGGCAATGGTCAATTGTCATCGCTTGCCACCCTCAGTATCTATGGAGGAGCGGTGCGGGTGACAGATGTGGATGGCGATGGTGACATGGACGTCGTGGTGTTCCAGGCGGGAAATCCGAATCCGAACGCATTGCACGTGGCCAAGAACGATGGGAAGGGGAGTTTCGCTGTGACGTCGACGGCTGTCGATGGAATTCAAGGCATGTATGTCTCCGCAGGCGATTTCGATGGTGATGGAGATATTGATCTTGTCCTCGCGGATGCAGGAGATTATCCATCGTACAACAACTCCAAAGTCCGGATATACAAGAACAACGGCTCCGGGTCATTCGCCCTCTTCGCAACGTACGCGTGCGGAAACTATCCTGTGGCTGTTGCGATCGGAGATTATAACAATGACGGCAAACTGGACTTTGCTGTGTCGGAATACACCGGCCAGTCGGTGAGCGTTTTCATAGGGAATGGTGACGCGTCATTCACAAAACTGGGGAATTCAATTGCTGTCTCCAATGCTTTCGGCATCGTCGCTGGTGACTTGGATGGAAACGGCGCTTTGGACCTGGCTGTGGCAAATTATCCGCCTTCCGGTGGCTCAGTGACGATTCTTAAAAGCGCAGCGCTTCAGTACGGTTTGGTCGCCTACTATCCATTCACCGGCAACGCCGGCGATTCGAGCGGTTATGCTAACCATGGATCGACGGTAGGTGGAGTTTCGATCGACACAGACCGTTTCAACCGTGCAAACTCTGCATACAGCTTAAATGGAGCGACGGGATACGTTCAGGTCCCCAGCTCAACCACTCTTCGGGCACCTTCCACTGCTCTTACACTTTCCGGGTGGATCAATATTGCAAATTGGCCTGGTACTCAGGTCGCGGGATTGATACAGAAAACAAATACAACCAGCTATGGCCAGTACTCTCTCTATTATCAAGGCTATGGCACACCCGGCGTCTACTTCAATTTCATCACGCAATCGGGATCACAGGGATTCGGAGCACCGATCTCGCTCCAATTGAATCAGTGGTATTTCGTGGTTGGCACGTGGGATGGGATCACCGCGAAGATCTATGTCAATAATTCGCTTCTTGGAAGCCAGAGTGTTTCCGGACAACTCGTTGCTGACTCTAATCCGCTCACGCTCGGTCTTGACAGCCCGGGTTCTGCGGAATATTTGCAGGGAAAGCTGGACGATATCCGAATCTATGATCGTTCGCTCTCGGCCGCAGAAGTCGACTCACTCTATCGCGTTGGGGGGTGGCCGACATCGACTTCGACATTGCCTGGTGAATACTCTGCCGATGCAAACACCGTTCTTCTGCTTCACATGAACGAAACCAGCGGCTCGATGATCACTGATGCCAGCGGCAATGCCAATACCGGGACCGCGACGGGGACCAGTATATTGGACGGAAGGTTCGGGAAAGGGCGCAATCTCAATGGATCTTCCGAATGGATCGATTGTGGAAACTCGCAGAGTCTGCAACTTACTTCAGCATTGTCGATTGATGGGTGGATCAAGCTCAGCGCCTATCCCGGGTCGGGCTACATCAGTTTCCTGGCTGGAAAATTCGACGGGTCCGCTGGAGATGCCAACAACAATTTCTGTTTAGGCATCCAAGACTACGGAAATCCAATATTGAGAGTAGGAGGCGTCGCGACGACGCTTGTTAGCCGTACGATAGTTCCAATCAACACGTGGGTTCATTTGGCAGCGACCTTCGATGTGTCAGGAAGTGGCGCGAACATGAAGATTTATGTGAATGGGGTGTTGGATACATCAAGTACCAGAAGCTCTAATGCCCCCACAAACGGATATCCGTTGCTTTTGGGTAAGAGACTCGCGAGTGAGAATCACAGGTTCTTTGGCCTCATGGATGAAGTGCGCGTCTCCAACAAGGCTCGGACGCCCCAGGAGTTTGACCTTCAGCGTCCCCCGACGAATGTCAGCGCTGCGCCATCAGGCACAACAGCCAATCTCACCTGGCAAAATGGCGGCGGCGGGGTCAGTCTCCTGAGGTATAGGATCTATCGAGGAGCAGATTCTACGACCGTGACGCAAATCGACTCCACGAGTTCAGTTTCTTGGACCAACACCGGTTTGACAGCCACCAGTACTTATTACTATCGTATTTCCGCAGTTGATATCACCGGTTTTGAGGGCGTGAGAAGCTATGCAGCAAAGGTGGTAGTTCCCAGCCTGCAACCGACGACGATCGCGTTAGCCTCAGGCAATAATCAAAGCAGTCTTGTGAGTACTGCATTAGCAAATCCATTCGTTGTGACTATTACTGATGTCGGTGGCAATCCAGTTCCCGGTGTGAGCGTTACCTATGCAATCTCCTCGGTTCCGTCCGGAGCCACGGGCCAATCGCTGAGCACAACCACGACTACGACCAACAGCAGCGGCCAGGCTTCCACGCTGTTGACATTGGGAAACAAGACAGGGACGTATACGGTTACAGCTATCTCGGGCACGCTCACCGGCAGCCCGATTGCGTTTACAGCGACTGGAACTGTCACGCAGGCGACAACAATCGCGCTGACTTCAGGGAACACTCAGTCAGCTCCGATCAGTACTCCTCTCACGAATCCGATGATTGTAACGGTAACGGGTGCTGGAGGGAATCCCGTGGCAGGCGTGAATGTCTCGTTCACAATTGCTTCGTCGCCGACAGGAGCAACTGGGCAGGCGTTGAGTGCGACATCCGCGACATCAAATTCAATTGGACAAGCATCTACCGCACTGACACTAGGCAACAAAGTAGGCACGTACTCGGTGACGGCGACAGCTGGCGGCTTAAGCGGAAGTCCGGTGACGTTCACAGCGACATCGAGCACAGGTCCCGCGACAGCGATCGCATTGACATCTGGCAATTATCAAACCGGGCCCATCAGTGCCGCGCTTGGCTCTCCTTTCGTTGTTACTGTGACCGATGCGGGGGGAAACCCAGTGTCGGGTATCACTGTTGGTTTCAGTCTCGCATCGGTTCCTTCCAGTGCGACAGGGCAGTTGTTGAGCACCACAAATGCAACGACGAACTCAAGCGGACAGGCTTCGGCTATATTGACTCTTGGGAACAAGACGGGAACGTACTCCGTGACTGCGACTTCAGGGAATCTGACCGGAAGCCCGCTCACGTTCACGGCAACTGCGGGTGTAAGCAACGCGAGGGCCATCACGCTTAGTTCCGGAAATGGCCAGAGCGCGGTTATCAATTCGGCGCTTTCCGCACCTTTCGTCGTGACAGTGACGGACACCGGAGGCAATCCCGTCTCTGGGGTGAATGTTAGTTTTGCCATTACATTGATGCCTGATAGCGCAACAGGGCAATCACTGAGCATCAGCAATTCTCAAACGAATTCAAGTGGTCAAGCGTCGACGGTGTTGACGCTGGGGAGCAAAGTAGGGACCTACACGGTGACAGCGACATCTGGTACGTTGAGCGGAAGCCCCATACTATTCACGAGCACCGCCTTGGTTGGACCGGCGAGGTCTTTGGTTTCAATGTCGGGCGACAACCAATCGGTGTCAATCAACGCGCCTCTCCCCAGTCCTCTTGTAGTGAAGGTCACGGATCAAGGAGGCAATCCCGTCTCGGGGGTCGGTGTGACTTTTGCGATATCTTCCGCTCCAACGGGAGCGAGCGGGCAATCACTTAGTATTGTCAACGCGATCACGAATTCAGTCGGCCAAGTGTCGTCGGTACTGACTGTTGGGGGCAAGAAGGGCACATACACTGTCACTGCAACCTCCAGCGGACTCAGCGGAAGTCCAATAACGTTTACTGCTACGGCAGGCGGCGGTGCTGCGACGACAATTGCCCTGACATCAGGCAATAACCAGAGTGCCCAGATAGGCCTCGGCATACCAAATCCATTTGTGGTGACAATAGTTGACCAAGGAGGCAATGGAGTGTCCGGTGTAAACGTTAGCTATGCGATCACTTCTGTGCCGACGGGAGCGGCCGGACAGTCTCTGAGCACATCCAGCGCAGTGACTAACGCGAATGGTCAATCCTCTACAATTCTCACCCTCGGCAATAAAACCGGGGCATATGTCGTCACGGCGGCATCGGCTGGATTGGCTGGGAATCCCGTCCTGTTCACCGCGACCGCTACTATTGGGCCGGCGAAGACGATCACACTTACGTCAGGCAATGGCCAATCAGCTCCCAATGGGAGTGCTCTGACGAGCCCATTCGTGGTTACAGTAACCGATGATGGCGGCAATCCGGTGCCCGGGGTGACCATTAGTTTTGGATTCACTTCGACACCGGCGGGTGCAGCTGGCCACATGTTGAGCGCTATGAACGCAACGACAAATGTGAATGGTCAGGCGTTGACAACACTTACTTTGGGGAACAAGGCAGGCTCATATTTGGTCACTGCAACGTCTGGTAACCTGAACGGAAGCCCGGTGACATTTTCGGCCACTGCCACCACAAGCGTTCCAACGACGATGAGTCTGACTTCAGGTAGTATCCAAAGCGCCGCGATCAACAATCCACTTCCCAATCCGTTCGTTGTAACCATTACGGATGCCAGTGGAAATCCTGTGCAAGGGGTAGGTGTCAGCTTTGCAATTGCTTCCACGCCGGGAGGAGCCACCGGGCAATCACTGAGCATCATCAGTGGGGTCACGAATTCTTCCGGTCAAACGTCGACTACTCTGACACTCGGGAATAGGATCGGAGCGTACTCGGTAAATGCTTCGGCAAGCGGCTTAAATGGGAGTCCGATAACTTTTACATGCTTGGCGGTTGTCGGGACGGGGAAGAACATCACTTCTACTTCGGGAAACAACCAGCTAGGAATGGTCGGATCCGCAGTGTCCAATCCATTTGTAGTAACAGTGACTGACGAGGGAGGCAATCCTGTCTCTGGTTCGTCAGTCAACTTTGAAATCATCTCTGTGCCACCAAGCGCCACGGGCCAGTCGCTGAGTATTGGCACGTCCGTGACGAGTTCGAACGGACAGGCGCTTACGACATTGACACTGGGGAGCAAAGTGGGTTTGTATTCGGTGGCTGCGACTTCAACTGGTTTGTCCGGGAGCCCATTGACATTTACAGTGACCGCAACACCAAGACCGGCCTCACAACTCACGTTGTTCAACGGAGATGGCCAGGCCGGACCTATCGGTAGTGCACTCTCGAATGTTTTGACTGCAAGGGTGTCAGACGTCTACGACAACCCAGTGGCTGGAATCAATGTCAACTTCGCTATTACAGCAACTCCGTCAGGGGCAACTGGACAAACCTTGAGTTCAACCTCGGCAATCTCTGATGTCAATGGACATGCGTCAACGAGGCTGACATTTGGGAATAAAACTGGCACGTATTTGGTCTCAGCATCTTCTGGGAGTATGGGCGGCAGTTTGGTCACGTTTACTGAGACTGCAACAACAGGAACGGCAAGAATTATTACGCTCGCCTCCGGCAACAACCAATCTGCCGTGATCAACAAGACTCTTGGTAACCCGTTTGTGGTCACAGTGACAGATGATGGAGGAAATCCCGTTTCGAACGTGGCAGTCGGATTTGCCATTTCTTTGACCCCGGCTGGTTCAGTGGGGCAATCGCTGAGTGTCAGCAGCACTACAACGAATGCCAGTGGTCAGGCGTCAACGACAATGACACTGGGTAGTAAAATCGGAGATTATGCAGTGACTGCAACGCTTGTTGGCACGGGTGGAAACCCAGTGAGCTTCACAGCAACCGGAATTGTCGGAGCAGCCAAATCAATTGCACATTGGTCGGGAGATAATCAATCGGCTTCAATCAACAACCCCGTTACAAATCCAATCGTGGTCGTTGTCACGGATGAAGGCGGGAATCCAGTGCCTGGAACCAATGTCAACTTTGGAATAGCTTCGACGCCGAGCGGAGCGACAGGGCAGTCATTGACGTTTAACACTGCATCGACGAACGCAAATGGATTGGCATCTACCTCGCTGACTGTCGGGAACAAAATCGGGACCTACTCGGTGGTGGCATCATCTGGAAGTCTGAGCGGTAGTCCAGTCGCTTTCACGATAACGGCAACACCGGCTGCCGCAAAGGCGATGTCTCTCGTTGCAGGTGACAACCAGCAGGCGCAAATTAGCACAACGTTGCAGAACTCATTTGTCGTGCTGGTGACAGATGAGGGTGGAAATCCTGTTCCAAATGTCTCTGTCGGGTTCACAGTCACAGCCTCACCCAGCGGTGCTTCAGGCCATGCATTGAATCCCCCTAATACAGCCACGGACGCGTCAGGTCATGCGTCAACAGTGCTAACCCTTGGTACCAAGGTTGGTATTTACCAGGTATCTGCAATTGCCAATGGTCTGATTGGGAGTCCTCTCAAATTTGCTGCGACTGCAACCACCGGGCCTGCGAAGACAATCGCTTTGACCTCCGGCAATTCTCAAACCGAAATGATCAGCACTGTTCTCCCGAACCCCTTTGTGGTTACGGTTGTCGATGAAGGAGGGAACGCTGTTTCCAATGTGTCAGTCTTCTTCGCAATAGCATCGGTTCCAAGTGGAGCAACGGGACAGTTGTTGAGCGTCACCAACTCAACTACCAATACCAATGGACAGGCGTCCTCCTCTTTAACATTGGGAAACAGGATCGGAGTATACACAGTGACTGCAATGTCGGGAAGTCTGAACGGCAGCCCTGCCACGTTCTCTGCGACAGCAGTAATCGGAAGGCCGACCAAGGTGGCATTCAGCGCTCAGCCCATGACCGGAAAAGGGGGGGCTCTCTTCTCCGTGGTCCCTGTCGTAGCGATCCAGGATGCACAGGGAAATACAGTCACGGGCAATACCGCCATGGTCACGGTCGCTCTCGAAAGCAATCCGAGTGGAGGTACTCTCAGCGGAATAACCAGCGTTGAGGCCGCTGACGGTGTGGCGACGTTTAGAGATCTAAGCATCGATAAAATCGGAATTGGGTACACACTTGTTGCGAGATCCTCAGGCCTGACACAAGCCACAAGTACTCCATTCAATGTCGTTGTCGGTCCCCCGAAAACAATCTCGATAAAAAGCGGAACCAATCAGCACAAGATCGTTACTCGTGTTCTTGATGATCCCTTCATTGTAAGTGTGATGGACGCGGGGGGAAATTCCGTGCCAGGTGCGAGAGTCTCGTTCAATGAGTCGGGATTTCCATCGGGGTCTCATCGCTACAGCCTGAGCACACGCGATACAACAACGAATTCTGTCGGCCAGGCAGCGACCAGATTGACTCTGGGAGACAAACGTGGGAACTATTCGGTGACCTCAAGCTTGCCAGATGCCATAGGATCCAATGTCGTTTTCACCGCGAGGGGGGACTACCCGGCAGATTTTACAGGAGATGATCGGATCAACGTTGCGGACCTCGCTATCTTCGTAAAAAGCTGGCAAGACAGGAGCCTTGCCATTGGCGATATCGGTCCGGTCAACGGCAACGTTCCTGACCTTGTTCCGGTGCCGGATGGCAAGATCGATTTTGAAGACCTCATGGTGTTCGGGCTTATGTGGAACTGGACACTGGACTATCCTCCCCCTGCCGCCAAGTCGATTCCGGGCCTCGTCCAAAGTCTCCGGGGTGTCTTCGAGATCCTCCCTGGTGAGATCCCGACATTCGATACCGGTGACACGAAACAAATCTCACTGATGCTTCGAGGCGCAGAAGACATACGCACGGTCTCGCTGGAGATGGAATTTGATCCATTGAGGGTTTTGGTGAAGTCTATTGATGTGGAGACCGACAACGGCACCATAGTGTTGAAGCGCATCATTCAGCAAAGGGGGTATGCAGTGCTCCAGCTTGCTTCGTTGGGCGGCACTCTCGAGCAGCGACTTGCCCTGCAAGGTGCCGTCCGGATTACGGTGACTTCACTCGCCCCCTTCTTCAACGAGCCGATGCGAATCAGCGCTGAATCGTACGGCAGCGATGCACAGCTGAACGCAAAGGCAGCCAAAGATCTGATGCTGAATCCTGGCCAATACATAAGCCAAGGGTTTATTCTTGGCCAGAACTACCCGAATCCGTTCAATCCTTCGACAATGATCTCCTACACATTGCCCCGCGATGCGCAGGTCAGACTGACTGTCTGCGATGTCCTGGGTCATGTCATGTCGTACTTGGTGGATCAATGGCAGCGCGCAGGAACGTATGAAGTTCAGTGGAATGCCCGGACAGGGGCGGGTGCCGAATTGCCTTCAGGTGTCTACATTCTCCGAATGACAGCTGATGAATATCGCGATTCACGGAAAATGCTTCTTCTGAGATAAGGAAGGTTGAGTTTTCAGCCGCTCCCGCTAAGGGGGTGTTGGATCAATTCATCGGGCAGGTTGCAGAGCCCGGAGAAAGACTATGTATTCGAACAGAACCTACGGTCTTGGACTTGCCTTGGGCTGCGCGCTTGCCATCACTATTCTCTTTCTCGCGGGTGCCATCGAAAGTCTTGAGCTAAAAAGCCTCGACCTCCGCTCCCACTGGTTCGCGGGCCATCAGAAAGCTGACACCAACATCGTCATCGCGGCCATCGATGAAAGAAGCCTGCTCGAATTCAAACACAGTGGCGTTGTCTGGAAGTGGCCGCGGGAGTTCTACGGGGCGCTTGTCCGGTACTTGCATCGTGGTGGGGCGAAAGCCGTCGTATTCGACGTTCTGTATCCGGATCCTGACATCGACCGCTCAAATACGAACGGAGAGGAGTCGGATTCTTCATTCGCTCGTGCGATGAACACCGCCGGAAACGTCGTCCTGGCCTCGTTGTTCCACCGGTCAGATGACCCGCTCTGGGAAGACAACCCGATCGTCTACAAGCCACGGTACCGGGTTCAGCTGCCATTCGATACGACTGCCGTGCGGTCGGTTCCGTTTGCGAGTCTCCCCATTCCGCTTTTTCAACAATCGGTTGCCGTCCTCGGCTCGGCAAACTACTACGAAGATCTCGACGGCGTCTGTCGCCGCAGTCCTCTCTTCTATCGCTATCACAATACCATCATCCCTCACCTGGGCCTTGCGGCTTATGTCGTATCGGAGAAGATCGACAACTTCCAAGTCGACGAAGGCCAGATCCGACTGGGCAAAAGAGTCATTCCGTTGGATAAGAGCGGGCAATTCCTTATCTCATACTATGGTAAGGGAGGTCCACATGGCGTTTTCCGGTACCACTCAATCGGAGCATTGCTGGCTTCTGCACGAGACGAGGAACTCCAGAAGCCGCCCCTCGTGCCCTCGGCCGAATTCAAGGACAAGATTGTGTTTGTCGGATCGAATGCGGCCGGCCTTTTCGATTTGAAGAACACTCCGTTCAGCGCGTTGGAACCGTATCCCGGCGTCGAAATTTCCGCCACTATCCTGAGCAACGTTCTTCACAATCACTTCTTGAGTCGAGTTCCCTCATTTGTAGTCATCCTTTCGATTCTGATACTGTCCTTGATAGTCGGAGCAGCTTTCTTCCATCTTCACAGTCCGAGAATCGCCGTCGCTGTTACGGTCGCGCTCGTTGCGGTCTGGAGCCTCGCAATCCTCATTCTGTTCAACTATTCCAATGTCTGGCTCGACTGGGTCTCGCCGATGATCGCTGTCACGGTGACATTTGCGGTCTCTGCGCTCGTGAGCTATCAGACAGAGGGAAAAGCCCGGCGCGAGCTCCGTCAAGCGTTCAGCGGGTATCTTAGCCCGGCGGTTGTTGAACACGTGATCGAGAACCAGAGCGAGATCACACTTGGAGGAGCGGAAATCGTAGCTACGGTCCTGTTCACTGACCTCAAGGATTTCACGAGCATCAGCGAAAAGAAGAGTGCGCCCGAACTGATCGAGATGCTCAACCGGTATTTCACCCTGACGAGCGCGAAGATTCTGGATCGGGGCGGACTTGTCGACAAGTACATTGGCGACTCGATCATGGCTGTGTTCGGTGCACCTCTTCCGGTGACAGAACACGCTTCGCTTGCCTGCAAGGCGGCGTTGGAAATCGCAAATCTGGTTTCACAATCCGGCGGTCAAAACGGTCTCCCCCTAGTGACCAGGATCGGAATAAATACCGGCAAGATGGTTGTGGGAAACGTTGGCTCGAACGACCGGCACGACTACACGGCGATTGGTGATACCGTGAATCTAGCTTCCCGGCTTGAAGGAACGAACAAAGTGTATGGGACGAAGATTATTGTGAGCGAATCGACACTCGAGCAGGTGCCAGACGCGTTTCTCGTCCGACCGCTTGACAAACTTCTTGTGAAGGGAAAACAGAAGCCTGTCGTCATCTACGAATTGATGAGTGAACGGATAACCGCGGGAGAACTGGAGATGGAGATTGTCGACGAGTTTGTGAAAGCACTCGGTCTCTATCGAAAACGTGCTTTCAAAGATGCGCTCTCAGTGTTTCGGCACATTCTGAGGGTCGCGCCAGATGATGGTCCTTCGCATGAGTATCTCCGACGATGCCATGAGTTCATCAAAAACCCGCCGCCAAGACGATGGAGCGGAGTTCACACCCTTCTCACAAAATAAGGTTCTGCTATGCGACGAATAGCATGGTTGTTGGTCATTGCCATCCTCAGCGTCTGGGCGCCGGGGATTTCACAATCGGTAGAATACACGAAGCGATCCAAGAATGAGGTTCGCGATGGTCCCGGAAGCTACTTCCAGCTCTTGAAGGTGCTGCCAAAGGGTGTCCCAGTTCCCATCATGAAGCGTGACGGAGGATGGGTGAACTTCAAGCCAGGGAACTCTGCAGGTGGGATGTCAGTCTGGCTTTCCAAGAATTGCCTGGTTGAAGGCAAGCCAATCGATTTGCTGCGCGATTTGAAGCTCGAATGGCAGTCGTCCAAAGCCTCCCCGTCTGCCGTCGCGGCAGCAATCCGTGGATTTGCCGTGCGGTATGGGAAAGTACCTTCAGCAGTTGTCGACACCGTGCTTGGGATGCAGGAGGGGTTGTTTACTTCAGAGGAATACGCCGAGTTTGAATTGATGACGAAAGGAGGCCGTCTGATCACTCAGCAGAAATCGTCCTCAGGTATTGCCGATCTGATGAAGGAGCCCGAGTCGTCGGTCTCTCTGGATGGATTAGGGGCAGGGATAGCAGCGCGGTTGGCGAGTCAGGGGTTGGTCTCGAACCGACAACTGGTGAAGTACGTAAACCTGCTCGCCGCCACACTTGCTGTCATGACGCCATACTTCGATACGCCAATGAGGGTTTATGTTCTCAAAGGCGAAGAGCCGAGGGCCTATGCGATCCCGGGTGGATACATATTCCTGGGGGAGGGATTGATCCATCTGTGCAGTGATGAGGCAGAGCTGGCCGCAATCATTGCGCACGAAATTGCTCATCTCGCAGCCGGCCATGCCATGGAGGAAGAGTTCCAACGGAGATTCAGAGTGAGAATGGATGAGGTCTTTGCGGAGCTTGAACGGGAGCTTGACCAGAAGCCCGATTCATCTGAGACGGATCTCGAAGAGATGATCCAGGAAGCATACGATGAGGTCGTGAAGCCTCGCCTCCAGGTTTACGAAGAACAAGCCGACAAGGCGGCAGTGATGATGCTCTCATCTCTTGGCTATGATGCGCAGGCTGTGCCGGGAATCGTCGAGAAGACTGGTCGAGTCATCAAGGGTCGCGTCAAAGACTGGACAGAAAGTCCCTTTATGCATCTGGATTTTGAGAAAAGGTACGCTGCGCTGCACAAGCTGCTGCAGGCAAACCCTGGTTACGCTGGCGGTGCCAGAAATGGAGAGAGGTTCAGGCGGATAGTGCGATAATTTGAAGAGATGCCGTGGGTAGACGCAGAGATGAAAAAGCTGATGCCGACGGAGATCAAGGTCGGACCGAACTATTCGAACCCGTTCTCCGCCGGAGGCGGATCCGCCTATGGCGGAAATCCGGAGACGATCATACCGGTTGAGCTGCCGAAGGCGATGGAAGTGAAGATATTCATTTATGATATCTTAGGCAGAGAGGTACGGATACTTCATGACGGGATGATGGCAGAGGGCAGAAGCTACATTCGGTGGGATGGAACCGATGGGCAGAGGCGTAAAATGGCAAGTGGGGCGTATTTGTATCGCGTGGAAATACCAACGGCAAGAAAAATCGTCAGCGGGAAAATCATGCTGGTGCAGTAGATCTTGAGGATAATTCAAATCGTCTGATCATGCCACACAAGACCCGTTGGGAGGTGGAAGGAGGAGAGTGATTCGACGATTGGTGGAGCATAGCAGCGTATGAGGCTCCTCTTGGGGAGCAGTAATGAAAGGGCTCCGATTGGCTAGCATGCGTTCGAGCAAGTTATCAAGATCATTGTACAATGACAACGAGTTAAGCAGTAGCATAATGGGCCAAAGAGCGCTTGTACGTATGTCGATCATTCTTCGAAGCACGATGTACAAGGCCGTTCATCGCGGAGCAACACCGATGGAAAAGTGCGGTTCGTATAGAAACACCAATTGGGTTTGCGGATGTCGTCGCTCCGGTGGTTTACACTTTGAAGTCAGTTCGATTTGTGAAGCAATGGTGATGGATACGAGTAATGCATTCCGATCACTCTGGCTGGTCTTTTGGGTGGGAACTATTCTGTGGTCGGGCGAAGTGCATGGTGCGGATATGATCACGGTCAGTGTTTCAGCTAGTGCAACATTGGGAACGCTTGTGACTGTTGGGTCGACCGCATTCCAGGAGAAAGACAAACTGTTTGACGATGAGATAAATTCAAATGTCCCTCAAAGAACAACCGATAAGGTTCTTGAACGAGGTAATAAACTCTCAAGAACAGGCACAATTCCCACGATTGTGTCCGTCTTCCCAAAATCAGGCCCGGTTGGGAGCATTGTCACAATTCAAGGGACGAATTTTAGTTCGGTGGTGGCCAACAATGCTGTCTTCTTTGGAGCTGTGCGAGCAACGGTCATTGCGGCAACAACGCAGTCATTGCAGGTCAAAGTGCCGGCCGGTTCGACATACAAACCTATTTCTGTCTGTGCTAATGGGTTAACTGCCTATTCACTGTTGCCGTTCGCTGTGACTTTTAGCCGAACTCAGGATTTGACTGTCAGCTCTTTTGGCAGCCAGGTCAACTATCGACAGGCGACTGAAATGTTTGGAATGGATATCGCAGACTTTACGGGAGACGGGAAGCCTGATATAGTAGTCGGGAACAGCAATAATAACAGTATCTCAGTTTTGAAGAACATGAGTCAGCCATATCAAATCGATGCATCATCTTTCGGCTTGGGTGCGATCCAGAACATAGGGCTTTCCTCCTGGAGCGCGCTAGCAGAGGATTTCGATGGCGATGGAAACAAAGACATCGCGATTGCCAGCTACACAAATGTCTCCATTTCGAGGAACACGGGTCAAGGAGGTCCCATTACCAGTTGGTTCGACCCGTCGTTCGACGTGGCAGGCGGAAGGACTTCTATGGTCTCTTTTTGCGCACATGATCTTGACGGCGATGGCAAGCCAGATCTGGTGGCACCCATGCAATATCCAGCTCAGAACCAGATAACCATTCTGAGGAATACGTCATCGCCTGGGGTTATGAATGCAGCAAGCTTTGCGGATACTCTGATTCTTCAATCGGGGAATGATCCCAGAAGCATAGATGTAGGCGATTTAGATGGCGACGGGTTGCCGGACATCGTTGTCGCGAACTATGCAGACAATACGTTTTCAGTATTGAGAAATGCCGGATCATCGGGACGCATTACACGTTCTGCGTTTCCATCGAGGTTGGATCTGCCGACGGGAACCAACCCAAACCACGTGATTTTGGCCGATATCGATGGCGATGGCAAACTGGACATCGTGATTACCAACCTCACTTCTGGCACCGTTTCGGTTATCAGAAATATCTCAGTTGCGGGGTCGTTAGCTGCTGGATCATTCGCGGCGAAAGTCGACTTCTCGGTTGGAGCTAATTGCTATATGTCAGCAATAGGTGATCTTGATGGAGATGGAAAGGTAGATATCGCGGTTGCAGGACAGGGGAATTTCGGAACGACAATTCTCCGTAACCAAAGCACGCCGGGAGTCATCGATTCGAACTCATTCGCGCCGGGGTTCAAGATATCTTCCTCACATACGCAAAGGGGGATTTGCGTTTGTGATGTAGATGGCGATGGAGTTCCCGACATCGTCTTCGTTAGCCAATTCATTGTGAGTGTTTCGATTTTCAGGAATCAGGTTGCCGACGCGCCGAAAATGAGTGCTGCCGAACTTTCGGCGCCATCGAACACTTCAACTTCCATCTCCACAAGCCCCCTTCTTTCCTGGAAAGGTGTTGATGGAGCGACTTCATTTCGTATCCAGGTCTCCACATCTTCTTCTTTCACGACGACACTTGTGGACGACAGCACGCTTCTGACCGGCTCGAAGCAAATCACTGGCCTACTGAACAACACCATCTACTACTGGCGAGTGTGTGGGCTGAATTGGGGTGGTCAAGGGCCGTATTCATCGACATGGAGTTTCACGACTGTCAAGGCTCCTCCGATTTCGGTAGCTCTTTTCTCTCCACCGAATGGATCATCTGGAATTACGAATAACACCCTTCTTTCGTGGACCCAAATCCGGGATGCATCGGGATATGCAATCCAGGTATCAAAGAGCACGAGCTTCACTTCTCTGGCTTTTGAGGATACCACTCTTACTGATGTGTATCGACAAGTCAGCACTCTCCAGAATGGTACAACGTATTATTGGAGAGTGCGGGCCAGGAATGCCGGGGGGTATGGGCCCTACTCTCCAATATGGAGCTTTGCTACGGTGCCCGCTCCGCCGGCCGCCATAGGACTGCAGGCTCCCACCAATGGGAGTTTGAGCAATTCCGTAAGCTTATCATTGGTCTGGTTTGGCATCAGCGGGGTGGACTCCTACCATGTGCAGGTCAGCTCCGATGTGAATTTCAGTGTCCTCCTGGTCGACGACACTGCTTTGGTCAGCACAGCGAAGCAAGTTGGTCCGTTCCAAAACAACACGACGT
This sequence comes from Ignavibacteriales bacterium, assembly GCA_026390595.1. Classification (NCBI taxonomy): domain Bacteria; kingdom Pseudomonadati; phylum Ignavibacteriota; class Ignavibacteria; order Ignavibacteriales; species Ignavibacteriales bacterium. Next base: position 89,386 of record JAPLFQ010000003.1, on the reverse strand, counting down.
ACTTCTGGCGAGTCCGGGGGAAGAACGCAGGTGGTTATGGGACGTACTCGCCAACATGGAGTTTCACAACAATCGTCGCAATGTCCCCGCAAGTTACCTTGATATCGCCACTAGAAGGATCTGCGGGAATTGATATCAACCCTATGATGAGCTGGAATGCTCTAAGTGGCGCGACGGCATACCATTTTCAGCTGTCGACCAGTTCATCGTTCATTACTTTGGCAATCGAGGACACGGCGGTCTTGACCACAACGCGTCAGTTGATTGGTCTTCAGAACGGTGGAAGCTATTTCTGGCGAGTACGAGCCAGAAATGCTGCGGGCTTTGGGCCTTTTTCACCAACATGGAGTTTCACCACAATCGTTGCCGCGCCAGTTGCCATTGTTCTGCAGTCACCGTCGAACATCTCAAAGGGTTTGATGATCACTCCCGTACTGACCTGGTTGGGTTTGGCCTCATCAGCATCTTACAATCTCCAATTGAGTCAGGATGCCGATCTTGGAACATTGTTAATAGATGATTCCGGGATTACTCAGCCATCGAAACAGGTTGGTCCGCTTCAGAACAATACAACATACTATTGGCGGGTTCGTGGTATCAATGCAGGCGGGAATGGAGGCTTTTCTTCGACGTGGAGCTTCACCACGGTTGTGAGCTTGCCTCAACAAGTCAGTCTGACTTCGCCAGCGAACAGTGCCACCGGAGTCAGCACGAATCCACTGCTAACTTGGAGCCAGCTCTCGGAAGCTTCCGTGTACCATCTAGAGGTTGCGACAAGTTCATCTTTTCTATCACTCAGTACGGATGATACGACGCTGGCAATACCATCACGTCAACTGGTAGCGCTTCAGAACAGCACGACGTATTATTGGCGAGTTCATGCGAGCAACGGAGCAGGAGACGGTCCCTACTCATCGACGTGGAGCTTCACGACGATCATAGCCGCTCCATCGGTGGCTGCACTGCAATCCCCTTTGAATACATCAACGGGCATTATTACCACACCGTTCTTGAGTTGGACGAGTATAAGCACAGCGACTAGTTATCACGTCCAGGTGAGCCAGGATTTGAACTTCAGTTCACTTGTAGTTGATGACACAACAGTGACGGGGACGGCGAAGCAGATAGGTCCACTTCAAAACAACACGACATACTACTGGAGAGTGAGGGGCAAGAACGCGGGAGGGTATGGTTCCTACTCTCCGACATGGAGCTTAACGACAACTGTGGCCTTGCCGTCAACTGTGATGCTGTCACTACCAGCTGATGGATCGGTGGGAGTGGCTGTTAATCCGATGGTTAGCTGGAATGGTGTCATGGGGGCAGCGGTCTATCATCTAGAGCTCTCGACAAGCCCATCGTTTACTGTGTTGGTGCTCGAGGATAGTACATCAGTCACCACGTCCCGCCAATTAGCCGGGCTGCAGAACAACACCACCTACTACTGGCGAATGCACGGAAAGAACGCAGCAGGAGACGGTCCCTACTCATCGACGTGGAGCTTCACCACGATCATCGCTGCTCCATTGGCGGCAGTGCTGCAGTCGCCGGGGAACACGGCGACGGGTATTACGACCGCACCGACATTAATCTGGTCAATCCTCAGCACTGCGACAAGCTATGATCTACAGGTAAGCTCGGATGTGAACTTCAGTTCGTTGGTGGTAGATGATACAACGTTACTCGGAACATCTAAGCAAATGGGTCCGCTTCAGAACAACACAACTTACTACTGGCGTGTTCGAGGTAAGAACGCGGGAGGGTATGGCCCGTACTCTTCGACATGGAGCTTTGCCACGATTGTAGCACTGCCGAGCATCGTTGTTCTTTCTGCTCCGAGTGACAACGCTGGCGGTGTGCCAACATCACCGGTGTTGAGATGGTCCTCAGTTCTGACAGCAACAACGTATCGTCTTCAAGTCTCAACAAGTGCAAGCTTTGGGACCTTGGTGTTCGAAGACTCAACGCTGACGGGGATATCACAGCAACTCAGCTCACTTCAAAATAGCACGGCGTACTACTGGCATGTCTGTGCAAGGAACGTGGCTGGCTATGGTCCCTACTCACCGACTTGGAGTTTTACGACAGTAATAGCCGCACCTGCATCAGCGACACTGCAGTTTCCTCCCAATGGATCAGGAGGGGTGCCTACCAGCCCGACACTGAGCTGGACAAGTCTTGGCGCAGCGACCAATTATCACCTGCAGGTCTCGACGGATGTGAGTTTTGCCTCCAACCTGATTGATGACACCACCCTGACAGCCACATCAAGGCAGATAGGTCCTCTTCAGAACAACACGATCTATCAGTGGCGCATCAGGGGGAAGAATGCAGGGGGGTATGGTCTCTATTCATCAACATGGAGCTTTACGACGATCCCGGTCTATACACCGGCAGTATCGGTGAGCACAAGCCTTGGGTTCTCAACTAGGGCAAAGGCATCAGACTATACCCCAACAGACTATAAGCTCTTTGGGCTTCCTGGAGGGAGTAACCTCCCGGTAGACTCGGTCTTTACTGGCAGAGAGAACTATGACTGGCAGGTGTACTGGGATGATGGAAGCTCGAGCAATTATATGAAGAAGTATGACGGGAGCCAGACGTTTAGGTTCACGCAGGGGAGGGCATTCTGGGTGATAGCCAAGAATGCGGTGAATGTGAGCCGGACGCTGGGAGCGGCAACGCTGAACACGAACCAGGAGGTCGAGATTCCATTGCAGGCGGGCTGGAACCTGATAACGAACCCGTTCAACGCATCAACACAGTGGTCGAAGATACAGACGATCAATGGAACGACAGCCCCGATATATTCCTTCAGCGGAGTGTTCAACGTATCCTCGACATTTGATCCTTATACAGGCTACTACTTCTTCAACGGATCTCCCAATGCAATCTTGACAACGCTGCGAGTGCCCTATGCCAGCCTGTTCACGAAGACAGTGGAAGCACCAGCGAACAGCAAAGGCTGGAGACTACAAGTCCAGGCAGGGGATAGCAGGGTGGAGATTGGTGTAGAGCCTGAGGCAAAACCAGGGCTGGATGCCTTTGATCAAAGGATGCCGAGAGCCGTGGGAGAGATCAGTCAGGTCAGCTTGAGCCGAGAGGAATGGGACAAAGACTATCCGACGTTCAGGATGGATATAAGGCCTCAGGTAAACAATATAGAGAAGTGGAACATCGAGCTCGCTGCGAAGGCCAAAACGACGACACAGATCAAAGTAACGGGGACAGAAACGGTCCCGAGTCAGTATGAAGTCTACTTGGTGGACCAGGAAGGGAAGAGAACTCAGGATCTCAGGAAGATGCAGGCATATGATTGCGATGTACAAAGCTCTAAGAGAGAGATCTCAATACTAGTCGGGACGAGTGAGTTGGTCAGGTCTGAGGCAGAAAAGAGTCTGCCCACGGAGATCAAGGTGGGTCCGAACTATCCGAACCCATTCAATCCGGAGACGATCATCCCGATTGAGTTGCCGAAGGCGATGGATGTAACGATCGTCGTTTACGACATTCTCGGTCGGCAGGTGAAGGTGCTGCAGAATGGAATCATGGAATCAGGCAGACATTATATGAGGTGGGATGGGAAAGACAGCAATCAGTCGAAAGTTGGCACTGGTGTCTACTTCTTCCGAGTAGAATGCAGTGGACTAAGGAACTTCGTTGTCAAAATGCTCATCATTCAATAATCCGAGAATATGAGGAACCTGCAGCATTCCAGGGTTATCGCTATCTGTTTGGTCCTTCTTGCCCAGGACATTGTCGCACAAGACTTCTGGCAACCGACAACAGGACCCACTGGTACAATGATCTCTGCAATGGCCGAAGATCCGTTTGGCGTTCTTTTCGCGGGAACGTATGGGGCAGGAATCTTCCGATCGACGGACAATGGCATCTCATGGATACCTGTCAACACAGGATTGACGAATTCTATTGTGATGTCACTGGCGTGCAGCTCTGATGGTACTCTCTATGCCGGCACGGAGGGGAGTTACCTCTTTCGTTCTGTTGATAACGGTGATCATTGGTCTCGTCTCACTGCGGGCGATGCTACGTTTGTTCTCTCGATCGCCGTTGCTTCAAACGGGACTGTCTTCATCGGAACGCCTCACATCGGAGTCTTTCGATCGACTGATAGAGGTGGTACTTGGCAGGCTCCGGCAGGCAGCTGGCAGGATTACAACTTCAGGTCGTTGAGCATTGATTCGTTGGGGTACGTTTTTGCTGGTGGGAATAATGGTGCGTACCGTTCAAGTGACAAGGGGATCAACTGGACTCCCATGAACAACGGGCTTTCGGGAGTCAGATTGACGGCATTGACAATCGATCCAAAAGGTCAATTGTTCGCGGGGTGCAATGTCGGCGTTTTCCGATCAATCAATGGAGGCGCTGCCTGGAGTCCGGTTGCCACTTCTCTCCAGAACCTTGATGTGTATGCGTTGGCAGCGAATCCATCTGGAACAGTGTTTGCGGGGACTTTCAACCTTGGAATCGCATCTTCGAGCGACGGCGGGACGGCTTGGAAACTGAGCAATACCGGTTTGACAGACAAGAGAGTAACCTCGCTGCTCAGTTCGAAGAGTGGACGGATCTACGCAGGTACCCGAGGTGGGAGCATCTATATATCGAGTGACGGTGGAACCGCCTGGAATGTAGCGGGATCCCTGACTGCGAATGAATACAGCAGATCGGTGGGGACGGGGGCAACGAACACGGTATTTGCGGGGACGCATTATCAACGCGGAGTCTTCAGATCGTCCAACAATGGTGCTACCTGGGCACTGACTACAAGTGTTTTCAATTCAATGTCGTACGCTGTTGACAAAAAAGGTGTGATCTACGCCGGAAGCGATGGAAGTGTATTTCGTTCAACCGATGACGGCATTACCTGGACCAGGTCACAAGTCGGTGCCTTTAGTATTACCAGCCTGGCTGTAAATTCATCGGGATCAGTTTTCGCCGGTACGGACGGAGGGGGCATCTATCGGTCCACAGATGACGGCCAGACATGGATTGCCATCAACAATGGGCTCAAGAGCAATGTTGTCTTCTCAATGGCGGTGAATTCCAGCGACTATCTTTACGCCGCAGCATATGGCGCGGGAGTTCATCTTTCGACAGATAATGGTTCGACGTGGAACTTGACGAGCCCCACAAGCACCACATGGAGTAATTTCCCTTATGTTCGAGCAGTTGCCATCAACTCTTCAGGCTATCTCTTCGCTGGATGCAACTGGGGTTTAATCAGATCGACTGACAACGGAAGTACTTGGACTGATCTCACGGCAAAGTTCTCCAATGGCACGGTTCAAGGGATCGTCGCCAATTCCATAGGAGAAATTTTCGTGGCGGTGTGGGGAGAAGGTGTTTATCGATCCACGGATAATGGCGATACGTGGTTGATAGTCAACTCGGGGCTGGGAAACATCTACATGCAGCTCCAGACTATCGCCCTGAGCCCAAGTGGTTTTCTATTTCTTGGGACGGCCGACGGTGTCTATCGAAGCGCCCAATCAACGATACCCCGCTACCTTGGCGAAAGTCTGAGTGATCCACGTACGGTTCTCTTGCTTCATCTGAACGAGACGGTTGGCTCGGCGGTCATTGATGCGAGCAGTTATGCGAACACAATGACAGCCCTTGCGACTGTTGTTCAATCTGGTCGATTTGGTCGGGCCAAGAAATTCAGCTTCGGTGGCTCACTTACGGTTAGTCATTCCGCGACGTTGAACATCGGGGCGTCGGATGTGACGTTAGAAGCATGGGTCAACACAAGAACGCCAGACAATCTCTGGACAGTCATGACAAAATGGGATGGGAGAAAGGGGTTTTCCTGGGAGGTCCAGTCCAATGGTATTGTTGCGTTCACTGTGTCGAATGATGCAGGGAATACGCGAAAGTTGACAGGTAAGCGAACCATTGACGACCTTAAGTGGCACCATCTCGCGATACGACGGCTGGGGACCCAGATCGCACAGTACATCGATGGCGCACTTGATGTGTCAATTGATGTTGGCGGATCTGTCGAAGACTTTTCGTCGACAGCGTCTCTTGTCATGGGTTCTGGCGCGGGAAATGTCCAGAACTTCAGCTTGGATGAAGTCCGAATATCGAGTGTGGCCCGTTCCCTTCAGGAGTTCGGCTTGCAGCTTCCACCGAAGAATGTATTAGTCTCCTTGACAGGATCAGCTGTAAATCTGAGTTGGACGAACGGTGGAGGTGCTGTTGGCGCCCTTCGATACAAAATCTATCGCGGGCTGGATTCGACGTTGGTTATTCTTAGAGACTCGACGACATCGCCGGCATACTCTGATCTTGGATTGGCTGCCGCCACACAGTACTACTACGCTGTCAGCGCCGTTGACTCCACAGGGTTTGAAAGCGGCAAAAGCGGCGTTGTCTCTGTGACCACTCAGTCAGCTTCAGGACCGATAGTGGCAACACTGAGTGTCTCTTCAGTAACATCTGGTTCAGCAACACTGAATGGAAGTGTGAATCCCAGTGGACAAAGTACCACTGCATGGTTCGAGTGGGGGACCAGTGCGACGTTCGCGACATACAATCAGACCACTGCACAATCTGTAGGCAGCGGAATCTCGGCGGCGACATTCAGTGCAGATCTCGCCGGGTTGGTGCAAAGCACAACCTACTATTTTCGATCAGTCGCTCAGAATGCAGGAGGTGTCCAGAAAGGCGGATTAGCAACCTTCACGACAACCAAGGCGGCGACTGGGCCAAGTCAGAAGGCAATGCGCTTTTCGGGATCTGGCGACTACGTTGAAATTCCTCATTCAGACAGTCTCGTGCCCTCGAAAATGACTATCGAAGTGTGGATCCGCGTAAATGCGGTGCCTCAAGGGCAAATTCCAGGCCACAATCAGAATATCCTCGACAAGCGAGGGTCTGTGGCTGGAGTACTCGGGGGGTATGAACTTAGGATCCCTGATCAAGCTGTCCCCATGCCGCTCATGCTCGTTCTTCCGTTGGGTGGGACTGAACAGCAGCTGAGTTTCCCCAATGTGTTCCAATTGCTGCGATGGTATCACATCGCGATAACTCATAATGGCTCCTTCGCCAGCCTGTATGTCGACGGCCAATTCGTCTCGAGTCAAGCTTCCACACTCTCGACGAGTTCGAAGGAGCCGCTCAGGTTTGGAGAGATCCCGTATTATCCACTCATCACGATGGCACTCGCGGACATCGATGAAGTGCGAATATGGAACTATGTCCGATCGGCGACTCAAATCAAAGACAACATGAATAAGCTCTTGTTCGGAGATGAGTCTGGATTGGTAGGATATTGGCCATTTGACGCTGATGCTGGAACATCGGTCGCAGACCGGTCGAGGACAGGCAACAATGGCCTGCGTTATGGGAATGCTCTGACGGTGGATTCGGATCTTTCTTTTGCCCCGGCCATGAAGCTAGTCAGTCCAACGAACGGTGCGAGCACGATACCCCTAGTAACTACCTTGGCATGGAACGCGACTCCCGGAGTGTCTCGCTACCGCCTGGAAGTTTCGAAAAGCGCATTTTTCACCAGTTACGTTCTGCAGGATTCGAGCCTCACCACGAAGAATCGACAAATCGGTCCGTTGCAGGATAGCACCACGTACTATTGGAGAGTAATTGCCACGACCACTACCGGAGAAGAAGTAAAAACGGATGTGTGGAGCTTCACCACTGTTCCGGCCTACAAATCTACGGTCGCCATCAGTACATCTCTCGGATTCATCAGCAAAAGCAAAGCGTCCGATTTTAGCGCCACCGACTACAGGCTGTTTGGATTGCCAGGGGCAAGCGATCTGGCGCTGAATTCAGTCCTCAATGGGACTCAAAATGTGGATTGGCAAGCGTACTGGGACAATGGAGCTTCAAGCAATTACATGATACCGTACGACGGCAGCTCCAACTTCAAATTCAGCGTTGGCAGAGGATTCTGGCTGATCTCCATGCGCCCGATCAGTGTTGATCGGGTGGTTGCGACGGCCCCGCTGAACAGCGATCAAGAGCTGATTGTGCCTTTGCGCTCAGGATGGAATATTATCACGAATCCATTTACCTCATCCATTCAGTGGTCGAAGATACAAAGCGTTAATGGAATTGCTGCACCACTTTATGCATTCGACGGAGCCTTCAAATCGTCGTTATCGTTCGATCCGTATGTCGGATACTATCTTTTCAATGGGTCTCCGAATTCGACACTGTCAGGATTAAGGGTGCCATACAGCAGCATCTTCACAAAGCTGGATCAACCGGTGATCGCCGGCAGCAAGGGATGGCGGCTCCATGTGCGCGTTACGGCAGGAAGTGAGGTTATCAAAGGTGTTGAAATCGGAGTCGAGCCTGATTCAAGGGCCGGATTGGATTCCTATGATGAGAGAATTCCAAGGGGCGCTGGGAAAGGCTCCGCAATTCTGCTCCAACGCGAAGAGTGGGACAAGGACTATCCTTCGTTTGGCACTGATATCAGGCCGGGTATCAACGGAGTGGAGAGATGGAACATGACTCTTGAAAGAAGTCAGTATGAGGGAGCCAGGAGTCAGAATGTTCTAATTCACGTAGACGGGATCGAGCGAATCCCGACGCAATACGACGTCTATTTGCTGGACATTGACGGGAAGCGAGAACAGGATCTCAGGAAGAATCAGACGTATGAATTCGAGTCACGGGGCACGATCCGGGAGTTCAGTGTCATCGTGGGAGAGCCCACCCTGGTGAGATCGGAGGCGGAGAAGAATCTGCCAACAGAGATTAAGGTGGGGCCGAATTATCCTAATCCGTTCAATCCTGAAACAATCATACCGATCGAGCTGCCGAAGACGATGGATGTGAAGATTGTGGTGTACGACATCCTCGGAAGGGCTGTGAAAACGCTGTATGATAGAATGATGGAATCGGGAAGACACTACGTGAGGTGGAATGGGAGGGATGAGCAGCAACGGAAGCTGGCGAGCGGCGTGTATCTGTTCCGTGTGGAGGTGACTGCTGGTAAGAAGATTGTAAGCGGAAAGATCACATTGGTACAGTAACGAATGAATGTGAATCGGAGCAAAATGATATTCTTCCGGCCAGGCAAAATGAGTGTGATCGGGCTGCTTGGTGTCCTTTGGTCGGCTCAATTGTTTGCCCAGGATTTCTGGCGGCAGACGAATGGGCCCATCGGTGGAGACGTAAGGTCACTTGCTGTCAGTGGCTCGAGCATCTTTGCAGGGACCGTCAGTGGTATCTTTCGTTCCACGAATAATGGAGCGAGCTGGTCGCATGTCGGCTTGGAGAATGACTACGTGTACTGTTTCGCCGTCAATGGCAGGAATGTCTTTGCGGGAACAGAAGGCTCTGGCGTTCTACTTTCCACAGACGATGGTGGCAGTTGGACTACTGTCAACAATGGTTTTGGCAAGTCCTACATCGTTGTGAGTGCTCTTGCGGTGAGCGGCACAAATCTGTTTGCAGGCGTTGGCGGAAGTGGGGTCTTCGTTTCCACCAACAATGGGTCGAGCTGGAATCAAACTGGGTTGACGAACACAACTATCCTTGCTTTCGCTATCAGCGGGTCAAGCATTTTCGCGGCATCTGACACGGGCGGGGTATTTCGTTCCACCAACAATGGGGGAACCTGGGCTCAATTCAATTCGGGGCTGTCGATCAAGCGCATCTGCTCTCTCGCGGCCATCGGAGCGAATATCTTCGCGGGTACCTATGGTAATGGTGTGTTTCTTTCGACAAACAGCGGTAGTAGCTGGACACCAGTGAATACCGGACTGACAAACGGTTATCCATCCGCACTGGCCGTCCTAGGGAGCAATCTCTATGCAGGGACAAACGGTGGAGGTGTCTATCTCTCCACCAACAATGGATCAAGCTGGACAAGTGTCAATTTGGGCTTGTGGCAAACTAGCGTTTCTTCCCTTCTCGCAAATGGGACGAGTCTCTATGCTGGGACTCTTGGCAGCGGCGTGTTTCGTTCCACCGATGGTGCAACGACCTGGACACAAGCTGTCGTCGGGATGAACGGTGCTACCGTCTTCTCTATATCCGCTTCTGACACAAGTCTTTGCGCCGGCACTGATGGTGGCGGTGTGCATATTTCCAAAGATCATGGAACTACCTGGAACCAGATAGGAATGATACATGGTTCAGTCAGCGCTCTCGCTCTGAGCGGAGGCTTTCTCGTTGCGGGGACCAATGGGAGCGGTGTTTTTGTGACTTCAAACAACGGCCAGCAATGGGCGGGCAGGGGCTCCGGCCTGACAAACACTTCCGTGAACTCGCTGGCGGTTGTCGATGCGAACGTTTTCGCGGGCACTGGTGGCGGCGGCATATTTATATCTACCGATAATGGGACAAGTTGGGCACAGCGGAATAGCGGATTGACGAATCTCGTTGTTCGATCGCTCGCAGTCAGTGGCACAAAGCTTTTCGCGGGAACCTATGGCGGAGGCGTTTTTGTGTCAACAGACAAGGGTAGCACTTGGTCAGAAGCCAATACTGGATTGTCGTGGAATCGCATCAACGCACTTGCCATCGATGGCGCTAACATTTTTGCAGGGACAGAGGGTGGGGCAGGTGTTTATGTTTCGACCGACAAGGGATCAAGTTGGGCCGCGGCCAACACCGGCCTGACGAATAATAATGTGCAGGCAATTGCGTTGAGTCGCAGCTCCAGCGGGACCGGCGGGAGGAACCTGTATGCAGGGACTGAAGGAAGTGGCGTATTCTTCTCCTCCAACAATGGTGCAAACTGGGTTAGCTTGAACGCCGGTCTTCCGAGCACCGATGTACGGTCACTTGCAATCAATGCCGCAGGGTATGTTCTCGCTGGGACTCGAGGCGGCGGTGTGTTCCGAGGTGTAGATTCGACTCCCAAATCGTTGAGTCTGCTTGGCGAATATTCAGCGGATGCCAACACCGTTCTCCTTCTCCACATGAACGAAACCACCGGCTCTGCGGTCGCCGATGCGTCGACGCCTGCAAACAATGGCACAGCGAGGGGAACCACGATCGTAGTGGGGAGATTTGGGAAAGCCCGGCTGTTTGTCCCGAATGAAAATGTTTCAGTGCTGCCCTCGGCAACGCTTTCGTTTAGTGGTGACTTCACGATTGAGACGTGGGTACGAACTCTGACGCCAGGGCCAACCGATCCGCTGTGCTTTGTCTACAAATGGGAAGGAAATGAGACAGGCCCTGGCTTCAAGATGGCTACGGAGGTTCCATCAGGCCATTTGTATTTCGGCTTCGGCGATCTCAATGGAGGCTCACTGGATCAATTTCTCTCCACGTCGCGCGTTGATGATGGGCAATGGCATCACGTTGCCGTCACTCGAGGTGGAAACACATTTCAACTTTTCATAGATGGCATATTCGACGGCTCATTGATATCCAGCAAGGGAAGCCTCGCAAACTCGAGTGCATTGAGTCTTGGCAATTTCAATGGCTCGCTGGACGAGGTAAGAGTCTCCAATCGCACACGTGCTCCGCAGGAGTTCGATCTCCAGCTTCCACCGATGAACCTGACTTCAGTTGGCTCTGGCACAACGATCAACCTCACCTGGCAAAACGGCGGAGGCGCAGTGCCCCTGATGCGCTATAAGATCTACCGCGGCGCGGATTCGACCAATGTCTCGCTGATTGACTCGACATCAACTCCGTCCTACGCCAACTCCGGCTTAAAATCCGGAGCTAGATATTTCTATCGTGTGAGTGCAGTCGATTCTACGGGATTCGAAGGGGCAAAGAGTCATGCCGCGGCGGCAACACCTTATCCTTCAAACCTTGTTCAAGTTGCCGGCGGCACATTCCAGATGGGAACCACTACGGGCGATAACGCAACACTGGTTCATACGGTAACAGTTGGTACATTCTATATCGACAGAACCGAGGTTACGTATGAGAAGTGGACGGACGTGCGCAACTGGGGATTGACCCACGGCTATCCGGATCTGGGGGCAGGTGGAAACGGCTACAGCGGTGCAGGCGTCAACCAACCGGCGACGCAGGGAAACTGGTGCGACATGCTGAAATGGTGTAATGCTCGTTCTGAGAAAGATGGGTTAACACCTGTGTACTACACAAGCAACACGCTCACTACCGTCTATCGCGCAGGGCAGCTTGATCTTTCAGCCGACGCTGTGAAATGGACAGCAAATGGGTATCGACTGCCGACAGAGGCTGAATGGGAATTCGCAGCGCGAGGCGGAACGAAATCGCAGGGGCGTCCGTACAGCGGTAGCGACACTATTGACGCCGTGGCGTGGATTTCCACGAACTCGGGCAACAATACTCATCCAGTGTCAACGAAAGCAGCGAACGAGCTTGGCTTGTATGACATGAGCGGAAATGTCTGGGAGTGGTGTTGGGATTGGTATGCCGCGTATAGCGTTTCGATACAAACAGATCCGAAAGGACCGGCTTCAGGGACAAACCGTGTACAGCGGGGAGGTTCGTTCGAAGTTAGCGGCGGTGGCCTCGAGTACTGTCATGTGGCCGTTCGATTCAACCGCAATCCGTACGACCGCGACCGCAACACTGGTTTCCGTTGTGTCCAGGGAGATGCCGCTATGGTGTTTGTTGCCGGTGGCACATTCCAGATGGGAAGCACAACGGGCAGCTCTGATGAAACCCCTGTCCATTCAGTGACACTTGGCGCATTCAACATTGACAAGACCGAGATTACGTACGAGAAGTGGACGGATGTGCAAAACTGGGGCCTGACGCACGGCTATACAGACTTGGTGGCAGGGAGAAATGGGTTCAACGGCGCGACGAACCATCCAGTGACTGAGATAAAATATCATGATATACTGAAATGGTGCAATGCCCGTTCAGAAAAAGACGGGTTGACGCCTGTGTATTTCACGAGTAACTCGTTTAGTACGGTATACCACACGGGTCGGATTGATCTTGCCGCCGATGCAGTGAAATGGACGGCGAACGGGTATCGGCTGCCAACGGAAGCCGAATGGGAATTTGCTGCAAGAGGAGGGACAAAATCGAAGGGGTGTATATATAGCGGAAGCGACACTATCGAAGCAGTGGCATGGGATTCTTTGAGCTCGGGCCACAATACTCATCCCGTATCAACGAAAGCAGCAAACGAGCTTGGTTTGTATGATATGAGTGGCAATGTATGGGAGTGGTGCTGGGATTGGTACGGAGGATATTCGAGTGCTCCGCAGACGGATCCGAAGGGACCGGCTTCCGGCACATACCGTTTGTGGCGGGGCGGTTCATTCAATCTTATCGATCGGCAGTGTCGAGTGGCCTATCGCGGCTTCCCCGAACCGATCTCGAGCAGCAGCGACGTTGGGTTCCGTTGCGTCCAGACAGAAAGCGCACCCATCGATCAATTCCCACCAACTGCTTCGACGATGTCGGTATCATCAGTGTCATCAAATTCGGCGACAGTAGGCGGCAGTGTCAATCCCAATGGGTTGGCGACTACTGCCTACTTCGAGTGGGGAACAAGCAGCACTCTCTCCACTTCGAGTGCGACTGCCACGCAATCGATTGGATCGGGCAGCAGTGCCGTCTCTCTTGTTGCCAATCTATCCGGGCTCAGTCCAAATACAACATACTATTACCGCGTGGTGGGACAGAATCGCGCGGGCGTGCAGAAGGGTGCAATAACAAGTTTCAGAACGACTGCCGGAGTGCTGGGCGAGTATTCGCCCGATGCCAACACCGTTCTCCTTCTTCACATGAATGAAACCAGCGGTTCGACCGTGAGCGATGCGAGCAGCTATGGCAACGACGGCACGGCCAACGGGACGACAGTCGTAAATGGTAGACTTGGCAAGGCGCGAAGCTGGAACTCCTCTGGGGAGCAGATCGATGTGCCTCACTCAGAAGCGTTGAATTTTGGAACGGGTTCGTACACAATCGAGGCGTGGTTGAATACCCTTGGTTTTCCTCCCTCCGGTGCGCCCCACCACAAGAGAGGCGTACCGCCGAGCATGAGGGGTTGGATTACTGGATTGAACCAGACGGGTGAGCCAGTGTTTGCGGTCTACAACAACCCCGCCTTTTCGGGCGAAGCTGGCAACAGCGGCCTCGGAGGAGGGATTCGCAAGATCAGCGATGGCAAATGGCATCACCTCGCGGTGGCGGTTTCACAAACGACGCTTCAATTGTATGTAGACGGTGTTCTGGACCAATCTGCTGGCGTTGAATTCCCCGGCAGTGCTGACAACGAAGGAATATTATATCTCGGATTTCAGGGCGGAGCTCCATTCCCATTTCGGGGCCTCATGGATGAAGTGCGCATCTCCAACATAGCACGTTCTCCGGAGCAGTTCAACCTTCAGCTTCCACCTAAGAATCTGACTGCTGTTGCATCGGGCACAACGACCAGTATCACATGGCAAAACGGTGGCGGCGCAGTGCCGATGCTGCGCTACAGAATCTACCGCGGTTCTGACTCAACGAATGTCTCGTTGATCGACTCAACGAGTTCAACAGGATTCAACGACAGAGGCGTTTCCTTAGGTACTCGGTACTACTACAAAGTAAGTGCGGTCGATGTTACAGGATTTGAAGGAGCTCAGAGTTCTTCGACCGGAGTGACCGTCGTTGGCGATCTGTCGGTCGTGGCGTTCTATCCTTTCAGTGGCAACGCAAATGACGGTTCAGGAAATGGCAACAACGGCATTAACCATGGTGCAACGCTGGCGACGGACAGATTCGGGAATGCAAACAGTTCGTACGCATTCGATGGAGTTAACAGCTATATAGATGGTGATAAGCTCCTCACGACTGTTCAAGACAACTTTGCGGTCAGTATCTGGATCAAACCCACCCAGCCTCACGAGATCGATGCCGAATCGGTTGTTGGTGGAATCGGAACCGAGGGCCAGAAATACGTCATCTTTCCAACCCACGGTACCGGGTTTGGAATCGGGCAAGCCGGAATGGGGATTTCTGCAGGGACCAATGGAGTGTCGGTGTATGAGCATGCTGCTGAATACATGCCGGTACTCCTTTCGTATTCTGGACCCATCTCAGGCTGGACGCATGTTGTGGTGGTGTACAAGAATAAGCAGCCCACGCTCTTTCTCAATGGATCACTGGTCCGTACCGGTTTGACAAGTTCGTATATTGTCCATCCTTCAATTGGAAAGGCGGGAGTATATCCGAACCATGTCGGTGGATTTGGCGGGGGAACGTATGGGTATTTCAACGGACAACTCGATGACATCCGGATCTACAGCCGCACATTGAGTGCAGCGGAGATTGACACGCTGTACCACGAAGGAGGCTGGCCACTCGGGTCTCCGGACTTAATTCAGGTCGTCGGCGGCACGTTTCAGATGGGAAGCACAACCGGCAACGCTGACGAAACGCCGGCCCACCCGGTAGCATTGAGCGCTTTTTACATCGACAAGACTGAAATCACTTACGAGAAGTGGACGGATGTGCGCAACTGGGGCCTGACGCATGGCTATTCGGACCTGGTTGCCGGGCGAAACGGCTACACGGGTACAACGAATCACCCTGTCATAGAGGTGAACTGGTACGATATTCTGAAATGGTGCAACGCCCGATCAGAGAAAGATGGGTCGACGCCTGTTTATTACGCAAGCAATACGCTCTCGACCGTGTACCGCACGGGTGAGCTTGATCTCGCTGCCGATGCGGTCAAATGGACGGCAAACGGCTACCGGCTGCCTACTGAATCCGAGTGGGAATTCGCAGCACGGGGGGGAACAAAATCGCGAGGGTACATATATAGCGGAAGCAGTATGATTGACAGCGTTGCGTGGTGTCTGTCGAACTCCGGCAACAACACGCATCCTGTGTCAACCAAAGGAGCAAACGAACTTGGCTTGTATGACATGAGCGGCAACGTATGGGAATGGTGCTGGGATTGGTATGGAGCTTATTCGAATGCTGCGCAGACAGATCCGAAGGGACCGGTGTCTGGCATATGGCGTGTGCTTCGGGGTGGCCATTTTGGCGACGTTGACGACGGCTGTCGTGCGACTTGGCGGTACATCTTCAACTTCGCTCCGGTGAACCGCGGCGGCGTCAATGGATTCCGTTGCGTCCAATCAGTAACTGCACCAGTTGCACAACTTCCGCCATCCGTTTCGACGACTGCCGCTTCAGCCGTTTCATCGAATTCTGCCACCGTGAGCGGCAGCGTCAATCCCAATGGGTTGGCGGCAACAGCGTATTTCGAGTGGGGAACGAGCAGCACCCTATCGACCTTCAGCGCAACGGCGTCACAGTCGATCGTCTCGGGCACAAGTGCCGTTGGTATAACGGCGAGTCTGACAGGATTGATCCCGAACACAACATATTACTACCTGGCAGTGGGCCAGAACAGTGCCGGCATGCAAAAGGGAGCGATTCTGTCCTTCACAGCTTCTCTGCCACTTCCAGCCATCACCGTGCTCTCTTCACCACTCGACGGCGCATCTGGTACATCGGTCAGTCCTGTCCTGACCTGGAGTCAGGTTGTGGGTTCCGAAACCTATCATCTGCAGGTGTCAACATCTGTCACATTCGTGACGCTCGCTCTTGATGACTCAACGCTGACATCCACCTCTCGCCAGTTGATGACGCTCTCCAACGAAACCAGGTACTACTGGAGGGTACAAGCCAGGAACAGTGCAGGGTACGGGCCATACTCTCTCACGTGGAGTTTCACGACGATTACGGCAGCACCATCCTCTGCCGTGATATGCGCGAGCCCTGCGCAGGGGGCGACTGGCATAGTGGTGTTTCCAGTGTTGAGTTGGCTAAGTGTTCCAAGAGGCTCAAGTTACCATGTCCAGCTCTCAACATTATCAGGTTTCTCGACAAGCGTATTCGATGACACGACTATCGTTGACACAGCGAGACAAGTGGGTCCCCTGCAAACGAACACGCTCTACTTCTGGCGGGTCAGGGCCAAAAACGACGGTGGCTATGGTCCCTATTCGGCGATCTGGTCGTTTGCGACTAACACGGGGGGACAGCCTGCAGCACCGCCCGCTCTTTCTGTGCAACTTTTGTCGCCAGCGAATCAAGCGCAAAAAGTTCCGGTAGATCCGAGATTGAGTTGGAGCCAACTCTTAGATGCAACGAAATACCAGCTGCAGGTGTCGACATCGCCGATTTTTGTGTCTCGGATATTTGACGATACGACCTTAGTGCAGACATCGCAGCAAATCGGAATGTTGCAGAACAATACAACGCTTTACTGGCGAGTGAGAGGAAAGAATGGGGCAGGCGATGGCCCGTATTCACAAACCTGGAGCTTCACAACCATCGTGGCTCTTCCGTCAACGGCCAGCTTGTCATCCCCGTTGAACTCGGCGGTGTCAGTTCCGATCACGCCAACGTGTACATGGGGTGCGTTGGCTGCAGCAACATCGTATCACCTTCAGGTCTCTACTACTTCTTCGTTTACGACAGCAATTCTTGACGATACTACGCTGACAGCAACGTCAAGACAATTGACAGGGATTCAGAACAGCGCTCTTTATTACTGGCGCGTCCGTGGGAAGAACGATGCGGGGTATGGGCCATTCTCAAGTTCGTGGAGCTTCACAACTATCGTTGCGGCACCCTCTGCCGTAAACCTCGTTTCACCAACAAATGCACAGGCAGGTGTTTTAACAAGTCCAACGCTGTCCTGGTCATCGATACCTGAAGCGTCAGGCTATCACCTCCAGGTCTCAGCTAATTCCAGCTTTGCACCATTTCTGCTGGATGACACAATTCTCTCCGCTACAACAAAGCGGTTGAGTCCCCTTCAGAACAATACCATCTACTACTGGAGAGTCAGGGCCAAGAACGAGGGAGGGTATGGATCATACTCGCCTCCGTGGAGTTTTACGACGATCCCAGCATATACTCCAACGGTGCCATTGAGCACCAGCCTTACGTTCGCTACAAAAGCGAAAGCCAATGAGTATACGGCACTGGAGTATCGGTTGATTGGCCTGCCTGGCTCGAGCGATATCTTCGCCAAGGACATCGTCTCAGGAATTCAGAACGAGGATTGGGAGATCGTCTGGGACAATGGAGCAGCGAGTAGTTACCTGAAGCGCTATGACGGCAGCGCAGACTTCAAGTTCAGTGCAGGCAAGGCATTCTGGATTATCTCGAAGAACCCTCTCAGTATCACCAGGACAGTCCCCTCCGCGCCCCTCAATGCAATACAGGAAGCAGAGATAGCGGTGCGATCGGGCTGGAACCTGATCACGAACCCGTTTGACAAATCAATACCATGGACAAGGATACAGACAACGAACGGTATCATGGGATCAATCTACAGCTTCAACGGGGCTTTTAACAACTCAGCCACATTTGATCCTTATGCGGGCTACTACTTCTTCAATGGTACGCCAAGCCCAGTCCTCAATACACTCAGAGTACCCTTCAGCAGCGCGTTCGGGAAGTTGACAGAGTTTGAGCAGCGTGCGGAAAGTGGGTGGAGGATGTATATCGAGGTTAGTACTGGCGGTAGGACGTCAGACGTGAGATGTGAGACGGAGAAGCAAGTCGGTGAGACGAGAGATGTAGGACGTGAAACGATCGAGATTGGAGTTGAACGAGAAGCAAAGGATGGTCTGGATGGATACGACCAGCGGATGCCGAGGAGGCTGGAGAAGTCGGGCCTCTACTTCGACAGACCCGAATGGGACAATACATATGTCGAGTTCGGAAGGGACATCAAAGCGGAAACAAACCACCTGAAGAAATGGGAGTTCACAGTGCAAGGGAAGTTGTTCGACGAGCGGACGATCACTGCCAAGGGAGTGCAGAGCATCCTGCAAACGGAGGACGTATTCTTGGTCGACAAAGAGCGGGGAGTGACAGTGAATCTCAAGCAGAAGAACGAGTACACTTTCGGGATGGTGAAGGGGAAGATGTCGTTTGAAATACTTATTGGGAAACGGGAGACCATAGACGAGGAGATGGAAAAGCTCTTGCCGACGGAGACTTCGGTGGGGCCGAACTATCCAAACCCGTTTAACCCCGAGACGTTCATTCCCGTTAGGCTGCCTGCTGCGACAGATATCACGATAATGGTCTACGACATCCTTGGGCGACAAGTGAGACTCCTGTATGGAGGCGTACTCACCAAGGGAGTACATTGGCTGAAATGGGATGGCAAGGACGATCGGCAACATGCTGTTTCCAGCGGTGTCTACTTCTATCGGGCATTGATCGATAACCACAAAATGCTGCAAGGGAAAATGCTCGTGACACGATAATCATGAGGGGGTGTGGGTGAACAACACGCGAATAGTAGTTGGCTCTGAGGAGCAATATCACTTATAGGAAGGGGCACGATCATGAAATCGTTATTCAGCGCCGCAATCGCCGTCTTTGTTGCCGTTTCGTTTTCTGCGGCGCAGGACAGCACTGTCGTGACACTGCCGGTCCAGCAGAAGATTCAACAATTTCAAAAACGACCGGGGAAAGTCGTTCTGATCGAATATGCAGAATTGGGTAAGCTTGAATCGACAATGAATGAAAGCATCAAATTCGAGACAGCCTACTCGTGTTACCTTGCAGATCGATCCAAGTTCATCAAGGCGCTTCGGCTTACCACTGAGCGCAAGAATTCATCCTCTGGCGGCGTATTCTTCATCGATGTTAACGAGTTGACGGATTTGTCGAATGCTCTCAATACAATGGTTCAGTACTCGACAAGATCGAGCGATGAGGAAAAACCATTTTCAGACGTCACGTATCGCACGCATGATGGGTTTGAAATCGGATTCACGCACATTGGTAAAGAACAAAGCGGCTACTACAGGATGGCTCCAAACAACGGCGATTACGCATCACTGAAGATCGAGCTTTTGTCCGCATTCAAGCAACTGGTTGATAAAGGAATCGCAAAGCTGAAATCAAAATAGCATTTGAAAAGTGAAAGCAGGGAATTTGACAGAAAATCAATGTATGCTTATGGGAGGCTTCGTATGGTAAAATTTCTCAAGCATTGCAGGCATGTTTGTTACTTGCTTGTCGGGCTCCTCATTCTTGAGGCTGCACCGTATCAGCTGGCCAGAGGGGCCGAAGGGATCAAAGTGACCAATGTCTCATTTCGTCTGGTCGGGACCCGTATTGCAGTCAACTATGATCTCGAGGGTATGGAAAAAGAGACCTATCGGACTCGCATATCCCTTCGAAAGGAAAGCGATTCAACATTTGTCTATGTCCCACGGCAAGTCAACGGAGATGTTGGTGATGGAGTGTATGCGGGGGCGAACAAACAAATAACTTGGGACTTTCTGACGGAGTTTCCGGGAGGGTTAGAAGGATCTGATTACTATTTCACGATCGAAGCCGAGGTTTATTCACCAGGTTCGAATCTTATCTATTGGATTGGAGGTGTAGTTGCCGCTGCTGCCGCCGCCGCCGCCTACCTCCTGGGGACCAAGGCAAGCACTTCAGCGACATCGGACACCGGGTTTCCAGCCCCCGTAGGCAGACCGTCAGGAGGGAGTTGACCATGAAGACGGCGAAGCGCATGGCTACATTACTTGCTATCATTCTTTCGGTTCCAATTCTTCAGCTTTCGGCTCAGCCCGTCAGCGGGAGAAGTAAATCCGGAGGTCTCATCAGCCCCAGTGCAAAATCAGCTGCGGCGGCTCCATACCTCAATGGTGTGATGAAGGTCGACTCGTTGTGGGAGAGTATCCGGGTTATCCGTGACGATGACAAAGCGCTTATCATTGTGCATTCGGAGGTTCCGAACCTCATTATTGAGAGCAACAGAAAAATCATCAAGGTCGATCAGAAATCTTCAGGGTATTGGGAAATCTGGCTTCCGTATGGCACGCACATCCTCAAGTTCGATGCTGTCGGGTTCCAACGTCTCGAAGTTCCGGCCCGGGCATACGCCCGCAAGCGGGTCTACGAAATGAGAATTTCCGGCATTGTGAAAAACCAGCTATCCACGTCCGATAAGGGAACCTTGATCCTGAGGTCGCAGCCGGACAGCGCCATCATTCAGATTGATGGCCTGCCGGATTTCAAGGGCACGACGCCGCATGAGTTCAGGAATTATGCCGCCGGTCTCTACCGAATCACGCTGTCGAGGGACAAGTATGAGACGAAGGAGACCATCGTGACGATAGAAAAGGACAAGACGGTCACCGAGAGTATCCGCCTCACCGCGCTCTTCGGCTACATCGAGATTGATGCAACGCAGGCAGGACAAGTTATGCTTGGTGCTCAGCGGTTAGAGAAGGGGAAACCGATCGAAATCCCGGTGGGACGACATACGTTCAACTTCCAGTTTTCAGGATCTGTCCGGCGTGACACCACTGTTGTCGTGCCTGCCGGAGAAAAGGTGATGCTCAAGATCACTCAATAAATCCAATATCAGGAATTCTATGGATTGGCTCCGCCGTTTTTCTGTGCTTGCCGTATTTCTTGGAAGCGTACAACTCTCTCTCGCGCAGAATCAAGAGATACCTGATTCCCTGTATTACTCGTCCGTCGGGATTGACAGAAACCTCGACAGAGCCCGCGCCTATGCTCTTAACGGCCTGACGCAGGAGATTCAGGTGTTGATTTCTTCGTCGTTTGAAAATCGGTCGGCCGAGACAAATGCACAGCTCGAACAGAGCACGGTTTCCAGGGTTATCACCCGCTCTATCACCGACCTCAAGGACGTCAGAGAGATAATGAAGATTACTCCAGAGGGGTTGTTCAGGGTGGTCAAGTACATTCCGAAATCTGCTGTGAAGCAAATGTTCGAGATTCGTAGGCAGAGAATTCAGGAACTGATCGCCATCGGAGAGCGGGAGCTTCAGGGTGAACCGGTGAGACTCGGTGCCGCCCTCAAGAATTTCTATTGGGCGTTGCTTCTGAGCCAGCTTTATCCAGACACACTGAGCTTTTCGGTGCGTCTCGACGCAACCACACCGTTGCTTTACGCAAATGTGCACAGCGGGATCTCAAACATCTTCGACAGGATTCTCAGAGAACTGAAGTTCGTGCCCGAAAAGCTGATCGAGGACGAATCCATAGTCTGGCAATACCGTATGCAGGTCAAAAACAAACCGGTCGATGCGCTGCATTTTGAGTACTATGACGGCATGGGGCAAACAGAAGCGGATGTCAAAGACGGAAGGACCAAGCTCACGTTCTTTTTTTCCAAGAAGGATATGCGGGAACGTGAAGTTGTCGTCGGGATTGACTACCGATCGGTTGAAGAGATGGATGAGCTTACGCGTGCCGCCGATTCACTCATGAGCGCCAATGCGCTGCCGAGCAAAATCACGATTGTGCTTCCTGCTGGGCCGATACCTCCGCCGCCAAAAGAGGAGAAGCCTCCGGTTGAGCCCCCCCGGCCCCGACCGCAGCAAGTATTGCCGGCTGTTCTGCAGGAGATACTCGCCGTGGGGAGTAACTTCAACGCCGTCCGGATCAAGCTTGACAGTCTGGCCAGGCGAAACAGGATCATACTGGGAAATGCAAATGACTTCGAATCGCTTCAGGGGTTGTACGGACTCGTTCTCGGTCCAGAGGGGGTCCTCGCGCTTCTTGTGGTCAAGGATCAAAAGTACCTTGATGCTCGTACGGGCAATGAAATCGACATGAAGAGGTATGGTGGCAAGAGAATAACGTGGATTGAGATTTTGAAGTAGGGCGACCTGCTTGCCCCGACTATCTCGGGGCCCGCCAACATTGATGGCAACAATGCAGGCGGGGATTCATATCGTCATCTGATGAAGGCTTGTCAGGAGCTTTTCGTCGCCCGACTTGATCGTCATGGACTATGAACCGGAGATTCAATGGAAAAAATCAAATCAGTGGTTGTTCTCACCTTGTTGCTTCTCTGCGGCGTGTCGGTTGCCCAGGTGAAGCCAAAAGTGTCCCTCATCGGTGGCGATGATGTGCCTCAACTCAAAAAGCAATTCGAGACCACGATCGAGACTGTTCTGCTGGAGATGAACAAACTGGAAAAGAAAACGGGGGACATCAACATACTCAAGCGGTATTTTTCCGCGGAGGCGCTGGAAGCATTCAAACAGTTCGTCTTGCAGAACAAAGCTTACACAGCCCGAAAACAATATTCCCCTCTGCTCATCGTCAGAGAAAACGGTCAATTCTACGATGTCAGAAGCCTTACTGTAAAGGTTGATCTGGGTCAAACCGAAGCCAGCGATAGCCAGAATCTGATCTTCACTTTTTCGAGGTCGGGGCAGATAGTTTCTGTGCGCAGTATGTTGCCGAACTACGACTTTCAGTCTGTTGTCTCCGCCGCGAAGTCACCGCAGGATTCGATCATGCGCGGCAGAATTCTGGACTTTCTGGAAGAATTCCGAATGGCCTACAACACGAAGAACAGTGAATTCCTGGAGAAAGTCTTCTCAGATGAAGCTCTTATCATAGTCGGGAGTGTACTGCAGGAAAAGAAACGCGAGGACGATGTCTTCAGAGGATCGTCGCTCTCTTCCACCAAGGTAAAACTCATCCAGCAGACAAAAAGAGAGTATCTCGACGGTCTCAAGAATAAGGCATTCAAGAATAATTCATTTATAAGCGTGCGGTTTGATGATGTCAATATTCTCCAGCACGAAAAAATTCCCGAAGTATACGGCGTCACCTGCTGGCAGCAATGGGCATCTTCGACCTACAAGGACAAAGGGTATCTGTTCCTGATGGTCGATTTTCGGCTCCCGAAAGAACCAACCATCCACGTGCGGACGTGGCAACCGAATCCGTTTGAGGACGGATCGTATGTGTCGCTTTATGATTTTGATGTGATCAAATTTGAGTAGAACCTGTCCCTCTTCAGAAGTCCATCCTGGCTAGAATTACGACGTTACTTCGATATTGAGGCCCTTCCGTGATTTGTACTCATCGGAACCGAATATCCGGCTACAGTACAAATTCGAACGATTTTTCAAAGGTTGCAACTGCCGTGAGTAGTGGGCCCCGGATTTGAACCTGCAACAAGCCGGGTATCGAGTGACATGACCTAGGCTTAAAGACTTGCGAGAGAATTCGGGTTTCCGTAACTTCGATATGAATCCACGTGTTAGCAGTTGGATTATCTGCTAAGAGGTGCTAACAACGATCGAATCGTGAGCTGAGAATTGTGCTGAATTTGCTGGACGTTCTTTAACTTTCAGAATCTTTTCAAGCTCGGTACACGAGTTCGAATCTCGTTGGGGGTACAAAAAGAATGTAGAATGCAGAAGTCAGAATGTAGAATGAAAAGCCGATCCGTTGCTGGGTCGGCTTTTCTTGTTCAGGGACAACGGTGCCAATCGATTTCTCAGAAGAGTCGATTGGCATTTGTGTTTTAGGGAGCAGCCCACGATAGTGATCGGCTTTTTTCTTTTACGACAATCGCCGTTGTTGACGACAGGTGGCAAATACCCCGAGACGAATGAGCCCCGCCTCCGTTTCAC
The DNA here is from genome assembly GCA_026390595.1 of Ignavibacteriales bacterium. Taxonomy (NCBI): domain Bacteria; kingdom Pseudomonadati; phylum Ignavibacteriota; class Ignavibacteria; order Ignavibacteriales; species Ignavibacteriales bacterium. Next base: position 65,015 of record JAPLFQ010000003.1, on the reverse strand, counting down.
TCCGATTGTTGACAAAGAACACAACTATCGATTTCAATTTGAATTTACTATTATGTACGCGGATGAAGTTTTGATGAGACACAACCGACCAAGCTGAGCTACACCAAGGAAATATCCCGTGAAGACATCAATCGTTATCAGAACACTGGTCTCTTTGCTCTTCGCTTTACTTGTGGCATCTTGGAACGGAAGAGCGCAGGAGAGACTCACCGTCTCCAAAAGACCTTTTGGCAAGACTCTGGAGGGAAGAGACTCCTTCGTCTACACACTGCATAACAAGACGGGCATGGAGGCTCGGATCACGGACTACGGAGCGACGCTGCTCGCGTTGTTTGTCCCGGATCGAAACGGGAAACTGGCGGATGTCGTCCTTGGATTCGATTCGCTGATAACCTACATCAACGATGCCCCGCATTTCGGGTCAACGATGGGCCGGTACGCCAACAGGATCGCGAAGGCGATGTTCGAGCTGAACGGAATGAAGTACACGCTTGTAAGGAACAACGGGGCCAATCACATCCACGGTGGACTGAAGGCATTCGACAAAGTCGTCTGGAGTGTCAACGAGTCCGAGGGCGGGCTGGGGAACTCGCTGGTCTTGAATTATCTGAGCACGGACGGAGAGGAAGGGTATCCGGGCAATCTCTTAGTGAGGGTTGTGTATTCGCTTACAGACAGCAACGAGCTGAAGATTGAATACAGTGCGTCAACGGACAAACCGACTGTGGTGAATCTCACGAACCACTCCTTCTTTAATCTTGCCGGGGCAGGAAACGGAAGTATCCTCGACCACGAGTTATTCATTGACGCTGATCGTTTCACACCCGTTGATTCCGAATCGATCCCGACAGGCGAGCTGAAAAGTGTGCATGGCACCCCCCTTGACTTCACTGTCCCGACCGCCATCGGCGTGCGGATGGAGGAGAGTTTCGGTCAGCTGAAAAGGAGGAGAGGGTTCGACCACAACTTGGTGTTGAACAAGCCTGTCGATGCCTTCGGACTCGCCGCAAGAGTTTATGAGAAAACGTCGGGACGGGTGATGGAAGTTCTGACCACCGAGCCCGGTCTGCAGTTCTACACACCGAATTTCGTCCGCGCTATGCCCGTTGGAAAAGAGGGGAAGAAGTACGATCGTCAGTGCGCCTTCTGTCTCGAGACAGAGCATTTCCCGGATTCTCCGAACAAGCCTCAGTTCCCTTCGACGGTCGTGAACCCCGGGCAGCCCTATACATCGACAACGGTCTACCGTTTCTCGACGAAATAGATCCAGCAGTCCAGTCGAAAAGTCGTGCCACCAAGGCGCGAGGTCACGAAGGATCTTGAAAGTAACGAAAAGTCAAAGATATTCTTCGTGCCTTGGTGACTTTGTGGCAAGTCGAAGTTTTCGACCGGGTTTCTAGATGGTGTCCGTCACTTGCTGAACAGACCAACTAACGAATCGTTCGCACCACCAAAGGCAGCCAGATCCCTGGTTATGAATCGGGAAGCGACCTTCATGATAATACCATTGCCGTCTTCAGTCGGGAGGAAAGTCTCATGATCTTTTCCGTCAAGATAAACATGCTTCTCGCATCCATACTGGCTTTCACGTTGTTGCGCTCTGATGTCTCGGCTCAACCGCTTGTGAGTTCGACAGCGTTCAGCAACTTAGACGGAACGCACGATTTACACTTGCCGGATTGGGGGCCGTACAGCAAGCGCTATATTGGTGTGTCCCATATCCCAAACAAAAAGAGCGGGATGAGATTCGATCTCAGTGTGTTTCCCGGTTTCTATAGAAGAAAAGTTTCTGTGCCCAATGTGTTGTTTGAAAACGACTATCATCCCTGGGAAGCCTCGCCGAATTTGGAATATTTCAGTTTCCGCCACGAATTGGAATGGAAGGACCAGGTCTATACAGATATTTCATACTCGGAAATGTCTTCTCAGGCACGGCTCATCAGAATTGAATGTGTGAACAACACCGCATACGATCAAAGCCTGGCCTTACATTTTATGGCGTCCTTGAATTTTCCACCTATCAGGGAGTATACTGTTTATACACCGCTCTATCCGGGCGTCGTCACTTTGCCTTCCGGCGCCAAATGGAATGATGCGCTCAATTATGAGGAACTGAAGTTTCTCAAACCTAGACCGCGGGACAATCTTGTTTATGACGGGAAAATGCGAGGGGAAATTCGAGCAGACGGTTTTGTTGGCGGTTCAGGAATTGGAGATCGTTTTGGCCTCGATAGAGGAGATCTCGTTACCTATCAGATTCAAGTTGAGAAAGCTTATGATGATGCCGTGCTCTATGTACGATACAAATTGCGTGAACACAAAGAAGTCTCCTTTGACGCATCCGGTCTTGTCAATACACGAATAACCTTGAAGGGCGCATCGGGGTTTGGTAAGGAAATCATCAGGATCGGAACATTGAAAGCCGGCAAGTACGCACTGACGTTAACATCTCAAGGCGGAGATCCCATTGAACTGGACGGTTTTGTTGTCGTTGAAGCGAACCAGGTTGATCAGATCGAGATAAAGCAGAAGCAGTGGAATCCGGTTCCACACATAACCGCCGGCCCGGTGAGAAACTCGTTTGTTTTGAAGTATGACGACGTCGATTCATACTACGGGCTTCTCTGGCAGTATGATTCTTTTGAGATTCGCCAATGGAACGGACGGGAACTTGGCGACTATTTCAAACAAATGGTCAATGAACATGTGAAGATGAGTTTTGAAGGGGAAGGAGTTGGTCATTATGCAAATGTTTTTCTGAAGCCGGTTACCCTTGTGCCTCGATCCACGCGGACACTCTACGGCGTCGTGTGCAATGGGAGCAAAGAAGAGGTTGAGAAGTACTTGAAGGAGATGAACTCTTCTCAAGACAAATATGAAAGCATCTACCTGGCAGCGAAAGCACATGTGGCAAGCATGGAGGGACACAGGGAAGGGGACAAGTATCGGTTCAGTATCAAACGTATGAATGCTACACTAGCCAGTAACGTGGTGTATCCTGTCTATACTCAAAAAGAATACATTCGTCACAGCGCGCCCGGCCGATGGTGGGATTGTCTTTACACTTGGGACTCAGGATTTATCGGACTTGGATTGCTGCAGACGGATGCACAACGTGCGATAGAAAATCTTAATGCATACACGCAGAAGGCGGGCTCTCAATCAGCGTTTATTCATCATGGTTCACCTGTTCCTGTTCAGCATTATTTGTTTCAAGAATTATGGAACAAGACCCAATCAAAAGAATTATTAGAATACTTCTATCCCCGCCTGAAACAGTATCATGAATTCTTAGCCGGACGTTTGGGAAGTTCAACGACAAAGACTCTTCAATCGAACATCTTGAAAACATGGGACTACTTTTACAACTCGGGTGGTTGGGACGATTTGCCCCCACAAAAATATGTTCATGATAATGCACGCGAAAGCACGGTAGCTCCAGTAATAAACACCGCTCAAGCCATTCGAACGGCGAAAATATTGAAAATGGCAGCGATGGCTCTTGGCAAGAGTGACGATACGCAGCAGTACGATAATGACATCAAACTATTCAGCAACGCGCTTCAACGATATTCCTGGGATGAAGAATCGGGATACTTTGGTTATGTCGTTCATGATAGCGAAGGTAATCCATTGCACATTCTTAAGTACCAGGATAAGGTAAACTACGATATGGGATTTGACGGCGCGTATCCATTGATTGCCGGAATTTGTACTGATGCTCAAGAGAAAAGAATCCTGGGCTCTTTGAAATCGGAAAAGCACATGTGGTCCAATGCGGGCCTCTCTGCGGTGGATCAATCCGCACCGTATTATCGATCAGATGGTTACTGGAATGGAACGGTGTGGATGGCCCATCAATGGTTCTTTTGGAAGACCATGCTTGATCTGGGCGAAGCCGATTTCGCATACACAATTGCTACAAAGGCATTGGATGTATGGAAGACAGAGGTGGAGGCATCGTACAACTGCATGGAGCATTTCTTGATCGAAACTGGTCGAGGCGCCGGGTGGCATGAATTCGGCGGTTTGTCATCCCCAGTTGTTGTTTGGTATTCAGCGTATTATCGTCCGGGCAATTTCAGCACTGGCTTGGATGTGTGGATAGAAAAGAAGTCGTTCGATGACACGTTCAGCCAATTGTCTGTCCAATTATCTGCCGCAGGAAACAACCACCGTCTTACATCAGTGGTGGCGTGCATGAATCCAGCTTTTGAATATGAAGTCAAATGGAATGGGGAATCTCTCACGTACAAATCCCTGTCTCAAGGAACGCTGAGCATAGATATTCCCATAGAAAAGATGAGAAGGGGCAACTTAGAAATACGCAGAAAGTAGTTACGCTGGAATTGGGGCCATTCTCCCTCCGATCAGGCACCCAGGAAACAAGGCAGAAATCGTTGCCAGGAATGACACTTTTGAAAAAAATATACTTGCTTCAATCCTGATAACTGTATAAATACACATCACGATATAATGAGAAGAGATACCATTCAGTCGTGAAATGGCAGTGCCGGTCCAAAACAGTATTCAGGAGCTTGAGGTCATTTTCGGAACGTTGAATGCTAAGCATCGACTAGCGATGTCGGGATCATCAGCATTGTGACAAAGGACAGCGGCAACGGCTTGCGAGCGTTCTTCTCCGCCTATGGTGGAGATTTCTCGCCGCAGAAGAAAATGCACTTCCACGTCAGCCATCCAGTCTTTCTCTTTCGCAGTAAGCTATCCCCGCATACGGTTGTTCGCAGTTTGAGCGAATCGTGCGGCCGCAGCAAATCCGCAAATTGTCTGAAATGAAGGACTACGCCAATCTTACCTGTCTATCCATCGAGGAAGGACTATCCTATGAAGACCTTATTCCTTTTGTTCGTGTCTCTTCTGATTCCAGCGCTCTTGCTGGGACAGAATACTTTGCGAGGAGTTGTTACTGATTCCACAAGCGGTGAACAGCTTGTCGGAGTGAACGTTGTCATCGTGGGTACTGGGTTGGGGGGTGCAACCAACGCAAACGGCGAATATCGAATTTCGGGAATTCCTGCAATGCTTGTGAAGGTAAGGGTCTCCAGCATAGGATATGAAGTCAAGGTGAAGGACGTCGATTTTTCAAAAAGTGCCTCCGTGCAATGGAATGTTGCACTAGTTTCGACGGTGATTATTGGCAAGGAATTTGTCGTAACCGCTCAGCGGAAAGGTCAAATAGCTGCCATCAACCAACAACTTACCGCTCCGACTATTACAAACGTGGTGTCGGAAGAGAAGATTCAGGAATTACCGGATGCGAATGCTGCCGAGGCTATCGGACGTCTACCCGGCGTTTCGCTTCTGCGGACCGGAGGGGAGGCGAGTTCAGTTGTCATGCGGGGAATGAGCGGCAAGTTTTCGCTGGTTACAATTGACGGTGTGCGCATGTCGCCAACCAGTGATGTCGATCGATCCGTGGATCTCAGCACTATTTCCCAAGGATCGTTAGCCGGGATCGAGCTCTCGAAAGCGCTGACATCCGACAAAGATGCCGATGCTATCGCAGGCGCTGTCAATCTTGTCACCAAGAAAGCTCCTTCATCGAGAATGTTGAGAATTGAACCGAAGGGCTCGTATAACGCGATGGACAAATCGGCCAGCCAGTACAACGGTTCTGCACGCTACGGGGAGAGATTCTTTGATGATAAATTAGGAGTGCAGGTTTCCGGCAATATCGAAAGCACGATCCGAAGCAATGAATCAACGAATTTAGATTACGACGTCACGGGAATACAGGGTGGCACCGACTATCAGATCACGCTATTCGAGCCGAGGTATATTCACGAATTACGCAAGCGGAATGGCGGCAGTCTTCTGTTGGATTACACTACCCCCGATCAAGGATCCATTCGATTGAATACCGTTTACAATCGGACCTCAAGAGACTACTTAACCTCCTACAAACAGTTTCCACTGAGTGGTGTGGTCGTGTACGATTATCGTCAGAGAGAAACAAACATCGGAACATTCAGCACCTCTCTTCAAGGCGAGAATTTCCTTATGGGTTGGGAAGCTGACTGGAACCTTTCTTTCTCTCAATCAACGAGGAATGACCCTTTCGATTTTGAGTTGAATATGACTGAAACTTCTGCCTCTTCCGGTGGAGTCGTCATTTCAGGCATGCGTACTATCCCACCAGCGCTCTACAAAGGTCCCGTGGAGGAGTGGATCCCGTACGCTGTGAACAATTTTACGAATGCATTTATCGATCATGCATACGATTTCAGTCAAAAAAATCTGGATAAACAAATCGGTGCGCACCTGGACCTTCTGAGAAAATATAGTGTGAGCGACAATATTTCAGGCGAAATAAAATTCGGTGGGAAGTATCGAGAAACAGGAAGATTCAATTCTCCAAGTCAAACCGCTGCGATGTACTATCTCTATACACCATCGGCGTACACGAAGCTGCCTGACGGCACAATCGCACCGAAGGACCTTAAAGGAACGCAATTCGAGAATTTGAAGTTGGTCGGCAGTCAAAAGATTTCGTTTGCAAATTTCCTGAACTCCACACCTCCAAACCGTATGATCTATGGTAATTATGACTTGAATCCACTGATCAACGTGGACGGCCTGAAATTATGGCGGCAGCTCAACATTAACGGCTATCAGGACGCCGCTGGAAAGTTTCCGGAGTATGTGAGGAACGGTGAAGTCGATGGCAATTTCTATGACCTTGCGGAAAAAGTTTACGCCGGCTACGCAATGAACACACTCAACATCGGGCGCGACGTTACATTTCTCGTTGGTGTTCGCCTTGAAAGCGAAGACAACAGATACTCCTCGCGATATACGAAAGTCCCGCTCAGTGGATTCCCCTTTGGGCAGGGCTCCTTAAAGGACACGACTGTTTATCACAAGGAGAGTGTTCTGCTGCCCAATGTTCAAGCGATCATCAGACCGACAGACTGGATGAATGTGCGGCTGGCGGCATATGAAGCGATAGCCAGGCCGGATTATAACAACAGACTGCTGAAATTTGTTGCACGATCCACCTCGTCGAGCGATCTGAATATCGGAAACCCGAATTTGAAATCTGCTGTCGCATGGAATCTCGAAGCGCAGACGCAGTTCTATAGCAATACCATCGGTCTCTTTTCTGTGTCCGCCTTCTATAAGGACATCAAAGACATGTACCATACGATCAGCGGAGCAAGCCTCTCCGGTCAAGCGGTTCTCGATAGTCTTGGGGTTCCCTGGCAGACGCCGTTTGGCAAAGGCTATTACACTCTTACTTACCCATATAATTCATCGCAGCCAACCCGTGTGTGGGGATTCGAAGTTGAGCACCAGACAGATTTCAAGTTTCTCCCCCAACCCTTTACGAACATTGTGTTGAACTACAATTTTACGATTGTGCGTTCTGAAACATGGTCCACCAGTTCGAGAGTTGAGACCTTTAAGGATTCGACACTTCTCTTTGGAAGATGGATATATACCACAGGATCGAAAAACGTTCTCTTTGAGAAGAAACAGAAGTTAGAGGATCAGCCTGAGTTCTTTGGAAACGCGTCTCTCGGCTATGACGTCGCAGGATTCTCATTTAGAGTTTCACTGTTTTACCAGGGGAGCTTCAATGCCAGTTTTTCAGGGAATCAGAGAAGTGATGTGGTGACCGCCGAATACTCAAGACTGGACGTAACTCTGAGGCAAAAAATAACTGACAACATCTCTATCTCGCTGAACCTGAACAACATCACCAATACTGAGGAAGGCACGACGCTTGCCAATAGGATTACCGGCTGGATGCTATCCGATACCAGCAACAAATACGGCATGACCGCCGACTTCGGTGTACGAATCGAATTATGAAAACGCTGCAAGAGTTACCTAACCAACGATCGATTCATCATATCCACAGGAGGTTGTTATGGCTAAGTTGAAGTACCTCTTCTTTATCGCCATCCTGATGTGTTTTGTCCGGCCAGTCTCGTACGGACAAACATCACACGATTTGGTCATCCCGGATTACCAGGCAACGGGGAAGTTTTTGAACGACGATATCATGGGTGACAGCTTGTCAACGGGCGCCAGAAAGGATCCGGCCCGGGTATATGTATTAAAGAGAAACGGCATATATCTGGTGAACACATTCATCTCGAATCCGAACTGGGTACTACGCATCAGAGCAGAGTATGGAACGGGATCAAAGCCTGCCATTTATGCCTTCAAGAACGACCTCACGGCAGCCTATCCCGCGAACATATTAAGACCGGGCGCAGATTTGTACATGAAGAATGTGGCTATGGTTAATTGGCCTGAATTCATGCCAGCGGAGATTTCTTTGATGCCGACGGTCATGATCCAGGCTGCAGGCACTGGGCTAGCGATAGAGGTTGATAGTTGCGTCCTCAACGGCTACAAGACCGGGATACAACTTCCTGTTGCCACGCGCAAGCTCAGGGTGACGAATACGATTTTTGCGCAGTACGGAAATCTCTACAATGGAAATGAGGGCGATGGCAGACCAATCGACTTCAGATCTGTTTCCACCGATACTATATTCATACAGAATTGCACGTTCATGGATGGCACCGATAGAATTGTCCGTCACTATTCAAGCACTGGAGCTCTCGGCAACTTCGTTTTCGATCACAATACTTGCCTTAACAATTTTGGTTATCATGGCGTCATGGCGCTGGGTTTCGTTGGGAGCAAAGTGACCATTACGAACAACGTCTTTGTCGATTGTCTCGCGGCCGGCAATGACAGCACCGATGCTGTGCGTCTGGTTGAATGGGTGGAATCGAAAGAGAAGGGTCCGTCGGGCGCTGCCAGAATGTGTTTGGTAACATGTGTCCCCAACGATACAACCACATGGGTTGTCAAAAACAACTTCTTTTCGGTTACTCCTCCGCTCCAAGCCTGGTTTGATACTCATGCAGCGCAGGGGTTTGGAAACATAGTACCGTTGACGTGGTACATCAACAAGAAAATAGGTGCGGATTCTCTCACCGCTTTCAAGAAAGAAACCATCACCTTTGTGAAAAAGACCCGCGATCTTGTTGCTCTTGGTACCTGGTACAACGATCCAAACGGTGCAAACAGGTTGAAGGCCACTACAAATTTCAAAGCGGATTACGATTTTGCCCGCCCCCAATGGAAATTCTATACCGATACGCTCAACCTCTCTTATCAAACGAGTGCAGCAGCGTACACGGGCGGGGCAGCGGGATTCCCGGCGGGAGATTTGAACTGGTTCCCGACAAGGAAATCGGCATGGCTCTTGACGGATGTTGAAAGAACGACGGCCAGTGTGCCGCAATCGTTCGAACTCTCTCAGAACTATCCGAATCCGTTCAATCCAACGACCAATCTGGAGTACTCCATCTCCAAGAGCGGCAACGTTGTTCTCGAAGTATTCAATACCCTCGGACAATCTGTGGCGCGGCTCGTTGACGAACATCTGGTACCCGGCACATATAAGACAACATTTGATGCCTCAAGGCTGAGTTCCGGAGTGTACCTGTATCGATTGACAGCAAATAATTTCGTCCAGACCCGAAAGATGGTCTTGATGAAATAAGAAGCCTCATGACGGAGGGGGCTGGGCAAGACGGCTCAGCCCCCTGATTTTTACAAATGAACGTGATGCGACGTGCCAGCCGGGGAACTGCCTGCATCGTGGGTAGATCCTCTATGTCCGGCAGAGGAGTGTGGATCAGGCCATGCATGGGTAATGTGCACGAACAAGAGCTTCAACTTTCTTCTCTCACTCCTGATTTCAGATTCATCCCCCTCTGATGGCGGGCTCTTGTGCGCTGCAAACACCCGATCCGCCCCCAACATCTGCTCGTCACCAAGCATTTTCAACTGATTTGCCAGGAACCCTACTCCCCTTGGACAGTTCGTCGCGGGGTGGGAGCAAGGTGTGTCCTCACTTCTGATTCGTGTGGACATCAATGTGGACCTGAGGGAGTTTGAATGACGCTGCGGAAGTAGGACTGAGGACACAGTCAGGGGCAGCTTTCACCATCTATCAAAATAATGCGAAGGGAATTCACATGACCACGATACTGAGAACCGTCGCACAAGGCTTAAGAGGCAAGCTCATCTGCGTCTTGATTCTTGCGATCTCTTTTTCACTGAATGCTCAGGTGAGCAAAGAAGATATGCTCAAGAGCATCAAGATTGATAAACTGCAGCACCCCTATCTCTTCTTCACGAAGGATGAAATACCGGCCATGCAGAAAAGAATTCAATCCGACCCGGAAAGCAAGCATGTCATGGCCGGTTTGATGATGCAGGCGCACCGATGGCTCTATTTTCAGATCAAGGATCCGGCGCCGGAATTCCCACGCCATCCACGTTATGTGGCGGATACTCGCGGATATTTTGCGTACTACTCGGAACTTACTGAAGGAGCACTTACACTGTCGTTTCTGTATCAAATGACGGGGGACATGGCCTATGCAAAAAAGGCCATCGCATTTGCGGTGGCTATGAGCGATCTGGTCGATTGGACTGACTATGCGCATAAGTTCGACATCATCTATCCCCGAATCTGGCCGTGGAATGTTCCCGATGACAGGGTGGTCTTTTCCTATGACCACATGGCGGCAGACAGGGCGGCTACTATTGCGACAGTGTATGATTGGGTGTACCCGGTGTTGACGAAATGGGAAAGGGATAAGATCCGTGGCGCCCTTCTTGAACAGGCAGTCACAAAAGTACGAGGCAACTACGAGTTCTTCTGGTGGGCAACTTCCTACCGGTGCAACTGGTCGGCGGTTTGCAACAATGGGTTGGGTGTGTCTGCGCTCACTCTGTTGAAGGAGGATCCACAGGTTATCGATGTGGTCGCTGAAGCATACAACCGAATCGGTCTGACATTCGATCAAATCGGTGATGACGGAGGCTGGCAGGAAGGTCGGGGATATTACGGCTACCTGATGCGGACAGGCGTTAATTTCAGCGCCGCACTGAAGAAGGTTTCGAACGGCACATATAACTTGTTTCAGCATAAGAATGTAAGAAGCCATCCTATCGACTTTTTCCTCTACACCTTGACCGCGAACTTTGGAGACGGTGGAGGAAACCCGATGGGTCCTTTGTGGTTGGTGAACAAGCTGGTTGAAGAAACCGGCGACGGCACAGGTGCATGGTATAGAGACAAGTTCCTGGCTCAACCTACAGGGATGAGCGAAGGAAACAGTGTCTTTGACATCATCTGGCCCAAGAGCTCTGTCAAACCGGTCGAACCGAAACCGGAGTCGAAGCTCTTCAAGAGCATCGACTGGGCAATGATGCGCAGCAGTTTTCTGGATCCCTCCACGGTGACGATCGCCTGCAAGGCCGGCCTCAACGACGATCCCCATCACGGACATCTCGACTGCGGGCAGTTTATCCTGACCTGGTATGGCGTTCCCTTCATACGGGACCTTGGGAGCGGAGCATATGACGAGATCTATTTCAACGACGATCGCTTCCTCTATCCTCAAGCGTCAAGTGCGGGGAATAATCTGATTTTTGTCAACGGTGAACAGCAGTTGTCTGCCAAGACGAAGGATCAGCCATGGAAGGAAGGCATTGGCGGCAAGATACTCGATTTCCAGACGAGTGAGAAACGGGATTATGTATTGATGGATCCGACGCATGCGTACCCCGGCAAGGAATTGAAGAAATGGAGACGGAATATCATACTCGAAAAGCCGGTCGTGACGGTGATTCTGGATGAAGTCGGTTCTGCTCCCGGTGCAAAAATACAAGCGAGGTTCTTCCCAGGGGGTGAGGGATCACGGCGGAACGCGAGATTCACACCGCCTCCCGGTGTCGAGTACAAAATCTCAAGCGATCATGTTCTGCTTACCTCTCAACGACATACTCTTGCGCTCATTCCTTTAGTCCTGGAGAACAGCTTCAAGATCGTTGGCGATGCACTCCCATCAATGCCCGTGACCGAGGATGCCGTGCTCAGTTGGATCCCCTATTTTGAAACTGTCACAACGGCCAAGTCAAGCACATCCATCATTGTGACATTGGTCTTACCGGTCAACGATCAGAAGGAGGCCGAAGAGATTGTAAAGACGGCAAAGCTCGTTCAGTCGAATCCGAATGAGCTTGAAGTGAGCATCAGCGGAGCATCCGGGGTGTACAAGTGGGTGTTTGCGAAGGGGAAGGACGGCTACGCTCTCAAGAATTGACCACGGAAGCGGGGATTTGAGAAAACGAGCTTCGGATGACAAAGAACTGAAGCCGTCCTGGCAAGCTCGTCAAGTGTTTGTGATGGCGGCCGTCTGAGAGATTGGACGGCCGCTGCGAAAGCAAGCTCCGCATGGGTTTTTAGATCTCAGGCGTCATCGTCATTCTAACGGCGAAGGGAAATCACATGACCACGATACTGAGAACCATCGCGCAAGGCATAAGAGGCAAGCTTATCTGCGTCTTGATTCTTGCGATCTCTTTTTCCCTCAAGGCTCAGGTGAGCAAAGAAGACATGCTCAAGAGCCTGAGGATTGACAAACTGCAGCATCCGTATCTCTTTTTTACGAAGGATGAGATACCGGCGATCCAAAAAAGAATTCAAACCGACCAGGAAACCAGGGATATCATGGCCGGTGTGATGATGAAAGCGCACCGATGGCTGTATTTTGAGATTAAAGACCCGCCGCCAGAATTCCCCCGCCATCCGCGTTATGCGGCTGACAGTCGCGGATATTTTACATACTGCTCAGAACTCACTGAAGGAGCGCTCACGCTTGCGTTTGTCTATCAACTGACGGGAGATGTAGCCTACGCAAAAAAGGGAATTGCATTCGCAATAGCCATGAGCGATATGGTTGATTGGACCGATTGGGTTCACAAGTTCGACATCATCTATCCCCGTGTTTGGCCCTGGAATGTTCCCGATGACCGGGTGGTTTTTTCCTATGACCACATGGCAGCAGAGCGTGCCAGTCACATCGCGATTGTCTACGACTGGTTGTACCCGGTGTTGACAAAGTGGGAAAGGGACAAGATCCGGGGCGCCCTGCTTGAAAAGGCAATTACAAAAGTGCGAGGCAACTACGAGTTCTTCTGGTGGGCAACCTCGTACCGGTGCAACTGGTCGGTAATCTGCAATAACGGATTAGGTATGTCTGCGCTCACTCTGTTGAAGGAGGATCCCCAGGTTATCGATGTGGTCGCTGAAGCATACAATCGAATCGGTCTGACATTCGATCATATCGGTGAAGATGGCGGCTGGCAGGAAAGCCGGGGTTACTACCAGGCGATGATGCGTTTGGGCTTGCCGTTCATGGACGCTTTGAAAAGGACCTCGAACGGGAAGTACAACTTGTTTCAGCATAAGAATGTAAGAAGCCATCCCCTTGATTTTCTCCTCTACACGTTGACCGCGAACTTCGGAGATGGCGGAGGAGAGCCCATGGGCCCTTCATTCATGGTGAACAAGCTGGTTGATGAAACCGGTGATGGGACAGGTGCGTGGTATAGAGACAAGTTCCTGGATCAACGCACCGAGATGGGCCAGGGAACCGGCGTGTTTGACATTATCTGGCCCAAGAGCTCTGTCAAACCGGTCGAACCGAAACCGCAGTCGAAGCTCTTCAAGAGCATCGACTGGGCAATGATGCGCAGCAGTTTTCTGGATCCTTCGACGGTAACGATCGCCTGCAAGGCGGGCCTTAACGACGATCCGCATCACGGGCATCTCGACTGCGGGCAGTTTATTCTGACGTGGCATGGCGTTCCCTTCATACGGGACCTTGGGAGCGGAGCATATGACGAGATCTATTTCAACGACGATCGCTGGTTGTATCCTCAGGCATCAAGTGCAGGCAACAATTTGATTTTTGTCAACGGTGAGCAACAGTTGTCTGCCAAGACGAAGGATCAACCATGGAAGGAAGGAATTGGAGGGAAGATACTGGACTTCCAGACGAGCGAGAAACGGGATTACGTGTTGATGGATCCGACGCATGCGTACCCCGGCAAGGAATTGAAGAAATGGAGACGGAATATCGTACTTGAAAAACCGGCTGTGACAGTGATCGTGGATGAGATCGGCGCTGCTCCTGGTTCCAAAATACAAGCAAGGTTCTTCCCAGGGGTTGCGGGGCCACCACGGAACGCGAGATCCACGCCGCCACCGGGAGTCGAGTATAAGGCCTTGAGCGACCATGTTCTGCTTACCTCTCAGCGACATACTCTTGTGCTCATTCCCTTAGTGCTGGAGAACAACTTCACGATCGTCGAGGATGGACTTCCGTCACTTCCCGTGAGAGAAGATGGCGTGCTCACCTGGATCCCGTATTTTGAAACGGTCACGACGGCAAAAACAAGCACATCCATTCTAGTAACGTTGGTCTTGCCGGTCAACGATCAGAAGGAAGCGGAAGAGATGGTAAAGACAGCAAAGGTTGTCCAGTCGAGTCCCGATGAGATCGAGGTGATCGTCAGCAGGGGGTCGGTGGCGTACACATGGGTGTTTGCAAAAGGGAAAGATGGCTACGCCCTCAAGAATTGATCACGGAAGTGGGGGTACGAGAAAACGAGCTTCAGATGACAAAGAACTGAAGCCGTCCGGGCAAGCTCGTCTTGTGTTTGTGATGGCGGCCGTCTGCGAGATCTTGAAGAGATTACGCTAGGCTGCCTCGAAAATTCTGGCGCAATGGCGTTCCTGCCGGCATCGATTGAAATCTCTGTGTCCGGGGGCAATAAAGAGTACAGTTCACATGAGATGTCAAGCGGCCCTGTAGTGCAAAGAAGAGTCCTCATCGGTTCTCATCGATGAGGATTCTTTGTTTTCTCAGAGCGTGAAGACTTTGCCAAAACTGACAACGGAATTATTTCTAAGAATTTCTCCTATTTTGCGCATTTTCTCAAAATAAGTACTTGCCATCAGAAAAAAAATTGTATATATACACTTCGTGGTCAGAGCACAAGATATTCTATTCACTTGGCAAGAAATCCAGGATATACGCATTAGAATATATTCAGTTTAGTCCTGCTCTGACAACCTGATTACGCTAAGGCGAGACGATCCTCGCACCCTCTTCGCACCGGGCTGCTGACATTTCGATACTTTCTTCAGCCTCATTGACCAAGCGCATCTGATGGACAGCCATAATCTTGAGAGAGGGAGCATTACGTCCTTGACGGCCCCCCCTGTCCGTCCTGCTTGCCCGGAGCCGCAACGTGGTCCAGGGAAAGCGCTCACAATCCACTCTTCGAGGTATATCGCAATGAAGGTGAAACTCTCTCTCGTTGTCTTGTTGCTGACGACAATGCCCGCGTGGACACTCGCAGACACAAAAGGAAAAATCGCCGGCACACTCACGGATGCTGTCACCAAGGAGCCAATCATTGGGGCCAACGTCATGATTCTCAATACGACTCTCGGCGCCTCATCGGACGAGACGGGCCATTACTCTGTCTTGAATGTTCCCCCGGGGAGATACGACCTCCGGATCTCCTGCATCGGTTTTCAGACGGTCGTCAAGAAACAGGTGATCGTGAACGTGGACAGAACGACCACGATCGATCTTGCGCTGACTCCGGCCACAGTGAATCTCGAGACCGTTGAGGTGATCGCGCAACGACCGGCCATCATCCGCGACCTGACCTCCACCGTCGAGAACATCGCGGAAAGCGACATCGCCAACCTTCCGGTGCAAACGGTCGGTGATATTCTGGAGCTGCAGGCAGGTGTCACAACCGATGCGTCGGGGAATATCCACATGCGCGGTGGTCGCGAGTCTGAAGTACAGTACTACGTTGACGGCATGCCGGTCTCGAATCCCTTCAATGGCGCTAATGCTTTCAGCAACATCCAGAACTCCAACATCCAGGAGTTGCAGGTTATCAGCGGAACATTCAATGCGGAGTACGGGCGTGCTCTCTCTGGAATTATCAATATCGTAACGAAGGATGGGGGCGACAAGACGGATGTCTCTCTCACCGCCAGCAGCGCCGGCTTTGTCACCTCAAGGACGGAGGTGTTCCCTCATCTCACCAAGGTCAATCCCTTCAATCAGAAATATGTGGAAGCAGCGCTCAGCGGTCCGGTCTCTCTTCTCGGTGAGAAGATCAGCTATCGTGTTTCTGCACGCTTTAGGAAAGATGAAAATTGGCTTTTCGGCCGCCGGATTTATATCCCGTCGGACACGGCCAATTTCAACCATGCTCCCAACTGGATCGTGCAGCACTCAGGCGACAGTTCCGATGTTCCCATGAACCCGTTCGAGGCGGTTTCGGGGATGGCGAAGATCTCGTACCGTCCGATGACCAACCTCAATGCAACCTACAGCCTGATCGTCGACCGATCGCAGAACAAGAGCTACTCTCACGCGTACAAGTACACCCCCGACTACATGAGAAATCTCTACTCCTTGAGTCTCAACCATCTGGCGGTACTGACTCATACGCTCAATGCTTCGACATTCCACGAACTCAAAATCTCGTACGAAACGTACAGCCGCGAGGAACACGCAAGCGACAATCCGTTCGATCCGATCTATGATGCGGGGATTCATCCGCTGGCACAGTCCTCACTGCAGGACGTCTTCGTCGTCGGCGGCGTTGATCCGCGGTTCCTGGATCGCAAGAGCTCCACGACTGCGATCAAATACGAGATTACGAGCCAGCTCAATCAGTACAACATGATCAAGGCTGGAGCAGAATACCGGTTGCTCGACATCAAGGAAGAATCGTTCTCGGTTGTAAAGAACGAGCAATCGAAATGGCAGCTCACGATACCGGACATAAGTTCTTCGACGCACAACTACTATCACAAGAAGCCGATCGAGGGCGCAGCGTACATTCAGGACAAGATCGAGATTTCGGATCTGATTGTGAACGCCGGCATTCGGTTCGACTATTTCGACGCCAGCAGCAAAGTCCCGGTGTCGATGATTGACCCGCATAACGACGACACGCTCAGCCACGCCAAGTATACCGAAGACCAGGCCTACAGAAACGCAACGGCGAAGATGCAGGTAAGTCCCAGGCTGGGACTCGCATTTCCTATTTCCGACAACGGGAGTATTCATGCCTCGTACGGTCATTTCTTCCAGATGCCTGAATACCAGCGTCTCTACGAAAATCCGGAGTTCGAGGTCAATGGCCGGTTTCAGTCGTTCATCGGCAATGCGGATCTCGATGCTCAGCGGACAGTAACGTACGAAATCGGATTGCAGCAACGCATTGCAGAGAACCTGGTGCTGGACGCAACGTGCTTCTACAAAGACATACGCAACCTGGCAGGTTCGTCGCTGTTTCAGACATTCGACCTTGACCAGTACGGGCAATACTCGAACCGGGACTACGGGAATGCATGGGGGATCACGCTCGCGCTCGACATTCTGAAAACAGGAATGTTCAGTGCCAATGTCGATTACACGTATCAGGTTGCCGAAGGAAACGGATCTGATCCGCGGCAGGCATTTCTGGACGCACAGAACAGGGATGAATCCACGAAATCCCTGGTTCCTCTCGATTGGGATCAGCGAAATGTGCTGAATGCGGTACTCTCAGTCGAGGGTGAAACATGGGGGGTCAAATCCATAAGCCACTACGCGACCGGCACGCCGTATAATCCGACGACCACGTTCGACCAGCAACCTAATATTCAGCTGATGCGCCAGGGACGTCGTCGCGGGGAGTTCAATACGGACCTCAACTTCTACCAGCGTTTCTCGCTGTTCGGCTTCAGGCCGACATTGTTTGTATCGGTGTATAATGTGTTCGATGCGCAGCGTATTGACTCAAGACCTGAACTTTCATCAGTGGATCTGGCGTCGCACGAAACGCGCGCAGTTCTTAATTCGCTCTATGAATATCGCTTCAATCCGGCCAGTCAACCGCGACCGCGTCTCATCAGGGTCGGAATCGAAATCGGCCTGTAGAGCAGGCCAGAGAATGAACGAATGACTATGTCTCACCCATAGTATTGGACAAGTGTATGAAACGAAATCGACAGTTGTTTCTTGCCTTCCAGATGGCCCTGACTCTGCTGTTTGGAGACCTTGCGGCGGCCCAGAACAGCCAAGCCGTGTACATCGACCCGAATGTGGGGAACAAATTGTACCGAAGGTCGCTCATCATGAACCGCAACAAAGTGGAATCGATCGTTTTCAACAAGGGGACATTCGGGGAGCCGCAAAACCCCACTTTGTCGGGAGCATGGCCCATTGGTTCGGGACATGGCCACGTCTCCGAAATGAGTATTCTGGTCGGAGCTGAAGTGACGAGCGCGAAAGGGGATATCCTGCACATCATCAGCGAATCGTACGGAAACAACAAGGACATCTCCCCCGATCAAAGGACAGAGTACTGGTGGAATCCGCTACCAGGATATTTCAACCCGCGCCGACGGTACGTCAATCCACAAACATTACGCACGGATACCACTTCATTGATAGCGACGAGCACGGATCGGACGACTTGGCCGCCCACATGGCCCGGAAAAGATGCTACTTGGAACAATCGATGGAACGGATACTTCGGCAAGGATCAATTCACCGCAGATCAGGAGGCAGTGTACGTGATGGACGATTCCTACAATGCCGAATTCCCATACTATCCGTTCGCCAACGATAGCACCCGCCGGGGCCTGGGACTTCAGGTAGAGGCACGCCTCTTCCAATGGGCGCACCCGCTGGCTGAAGACCAGATCTTCATACACTTCCAGGTGTCGAATGCTTCCGACAATGATTACCGCCGGACCTCTACGCCCATCTATTTTGGGGCGTTCGCAGACACTCATCCGGGAGGGGAGGGCGATCATGACGACATGTCGGGATTCAACAGAGAGGAGAACATGGTTTTTGCCTGGGATTATGATAACGGCAGGGAATCACAATTTAGTTCGTACAGGAACATACTGCCGGGCTACATTGGCTGGAAGTACCTCGAGAGTCCGGGCATCAATGCAGATGGCATCGACAATGATAACGACGGCTTGACTGATGAAAGCCGGGATAACGACGCAGGGACCTGGATTTTTGGACCAGTGGGTAAATATGATAAGCCCAAATGGCACTGGAGCGGCGACGAAGATGGTGACTGGCAAAAGGAAATCGATGACGTCGGGTCCGATGGAATTGGACCGCTCGATCCCTACTACTCTGCGCCCGACGCAGATGGAACCGAGTCGAACGGGAAGCCTGACCAGGGTGAGCCGAATTTCGGGAAGACTGACAACGACGAATCCGATCAAATCGGATTGACATCCTTTATTGCTCCTGTCTACGGAACACTGCAGATTTCGAATGATGAGGCGGTCTGGAATTATATCACCTCGCGTCAATTCCAGACACCGGCTCAAAACGAAAACAACGTCTGGCTATTTGCTTCGGGACCATTCGATCTGAAAAAAAAGCAGACTGAGCGGTTCTCGGTGTGCTGGCTCTTCGGAAATGATCCTGTCGAGATTCTGCGCAATGCCCAAACTTCACAACGGATCTATGACAATGATTACCGCTTTGCCAGCCCACCTATTCCTCCCACCGTGAAAGCCGTCGCCGGGGACAGGAAAGTGACTCTCTACTGGGATGACATTGCGGAACGATCGCGCGATCCGCTCTACGGCAAGGACTTTGAAGGTTATCGGATCTATCGGGGCACGAATCCCCAGTTGACCGAAGCTGAAAAAATCACGGACGCGTATGGAAGCATTACCTACAAGCAGCCAATAGCTCAGTTCGACCTGAACGATGGGATCAAAGGGGTCCATCCCATTGCTCTCGGCGCGGAGCTCGGCGATCAGTACAGCACCGGCATTCATTTCAACATGGGAGAGGACACCGGGTTGCGCCACTACTTCGAAGACAACAATGTGGTCAACGGTGTTACCTACTACTATGTTATCACCTCCTATGACAAGGGCTATTATGAGGGGATGGACGACCGGAACCTGATACCGATGACTCCCTATGAAAGCCCCTACAATATCACGGTTGAGTATGGTGAGTTGGTGGGGTTGTCACAAAATGCAGTCGTTGTCACGCCGAATGCGCCCGCAACGGACTACGTCGCGGGAAAGATCGACAAGGCAAGTTTCTCCCATCCGGTCGGAGGAGCGACGGGGACGATTGGCGCAACTGTGGTCGATCCGGACCAGCTCCCCGACAACCATGTCTATGAGCTCACCTTCGGAACGACTCCCGGCGTTGAGGCCGGGATCGGCATTCCGTATGCCACGAGCTTTTCTCTCAGGGATACAACAACCAAAACCCTGATTCCCGGCATGCAGGACATCGCGATTCCGCTCAAACGGCTGGTCATCGATTCGCTCAGCAAGATGGCTACGTATCAGTGGCAGCGGTACGACACTGCATGGACGAGCACGGTGTTCGCAGGCATCGCGCTGAACTTCACAAATCCGACGCCATCGTTGCTGGCAATCCTGCAACGATCTGGTTGGGGGCCCAGCTCCAAGACCAATGCTTTCGTCGATGTGTCGTACACCGATACCTCTGCCTACACCTATCCAATATCGTTCCGGATCGAAATCACCGACACGATTTCCGGAAAAGGTTTTGCCTCGATGAGCGCGACCAGTGCGACCGTCAACACTCGCTTTCGGGTCATCGATGTAGCTACAGGGGAAATGGTGCCGTTTTATCTTTACCAATCGCTGGTATCCAGAAAAGGTTTTTGGGACAAGAACGATCCTCTTTATATAGGCGTGCGCAAAAGTGATGGCACGTATCGATGGGCATGGAGGTTAAATCAGGTTGTCTATCCTGAGACCATCCTGCCTAGCGGAGGAGACGTGTACAATTTCGTCTCGCCAATTCCGTTTAGCACGAGTGACAAGTACTATTTCCGAACCACGGCTAGCAAAACCGTACGCAATTCCCCACCCTTTCAGTTGGACAAGGTCGCAGTGGTTCCCAATCCATATCTTCTTACAGCTTCATGGGAACGCGGCTCATCGATGCCGGGACGAGGAGAACGGAAGATTTCGTTTATTCACCTTCCGTCGGAATGCACAATAAGGATTTACACCCAGAACGGCGTTCTCATAAAGACGATCGACCACCTCGGCAGGATGGCCGACGGAGCTGCAACGTGGGACCTGACAACGAGTGAAGGATTAGAAGTAGCATTCGGTGTCTACGTCTACTATATCGAAGCAAAAGATATTGGTCACAAAATCGGCACGTTCGCAATCATAAACTGAATCGAGTGTTGTTGCAGAATCTTGGAGCAAGACCATGAAACGAATTGTGTATGCCTCGCTCATGCTCATCCTTATCTCCGCTGGAAGAGCATCGAGTCAAGAGCCTGTCTCAAAGCGTGGAACGACTGCCGCTCCATTTTTGGAGTTCGGCGTCGGTTCGCGCGCAGTCGGGATGGGCAAAGCCTATACGGCGATCGCCAATGATGCCACGGCCATGTACTGGAACGTGGCAGGGTTGGAACAACTCCCTTCGAACGAAGTCTCCTTCAGTTACATGAATTGGATCGCCGACATGGATTTCATCTATGCGGGCCTGGTGATCAAGGCGGGGAGCGTCGGATCGTTCGGTGTGTCGGTGACCTCGCTTTCCACTCCGGAAATGCTCGTGCGAACCGTCGATCAGCCGGAAGGACTCGGCTGGAGATTTGACGCCGCCGATATTGCGATCGGGCTCAGTTACGCCAAGAACCTGACGGACCGGTTTACATTCGGTGGATCATTCAAATACATCCAACGGCGCATATGGCATATGGAGGCAAACGCCATCGCGGCGGACTTCGGAATTCTCTATTCGCTCCCGTGGAGGGGGGCGAAGATAGGCATGTCGATTACGAATTTCGGTTCCAAACTTCAGATGCAGGGAGTTGACGCGGTTGTTCCGACCGATATCGACCCGACGATGGCCGGCAACAACGGGACCGTCCTTGCCCAGCTCCGCACGAAGGAATGGGCATTGCCGCTCACGTTCCGGTTTGGCATGGGGTATGAGGCCATCTCATCGCCGGATCACAAAGTCACGGTCGCAACCGACTACCTTCATCCCAACAATAATGAAGAGAGTGTCAATGTGGGTATGGAGTATGAATTTCGTCAGACGCTCACGCTGCGGGGCGGCTATCAGTCGCTTTTTATGCAAGACAGCGAAGAAGGTCTGTCGATGGGTGTAGGCCTGAAGCAGAGCGGAATGAGCTTCGACTACGCCTATAGCGCACTTGTCCACCTCGGGAATGTACATCAATTCTCCGTCAGTATCGTCTTCTAAGCCATGAAAACCTGTAGTTCTTCGAAAGGAGGATTATGACTACGAACGCGACTGTTTTAGAGGGAAGGATTTTGTGAGAGTACCGTCCGGCCGAGGCCCGGTCCGGACATCAATCATGAACAAAGGAGACTTGTAATGAAAACACTTTTCAAACTCATTTGCTCCCTCGCATTGCTGTTGATGCTGATGAGCACCGTGCTCATGGCCCAGGGAGTCTCGATCGACCTTGGAAAGACGACACAGGGCCGCTACATGAAACTCGTCGGCAACAGTGGCGCTGGTCTTATACAAGATAACATCAAGGTTGCTGGGGAGTATTGCGCAAAGAATGCTGCACCTGGCAACGCGATGTATTTCGATGTCGCAGATGATTTTTTCAAGAATCTTAAAGCTGGTTCGTACTCTTTGATCAATGTCGAATACTACGATACGCTCGCAGTCACAATCGGACTTCAATATAGCGGGCAGGCCGGACCGGTGACGCATCCGGATGTGATCACGACCGCAGGGACACGAAAGTGGCTGGCATTCAGCTTCTTTGTCAATGACGCCTATTTTGGCAACAACCTGGCGAATTCAGCAGATATCAAACTGACCTGCGCCGGCACCATGATCATCAACGCAGTCAAAGTCATACCCTTTGAAAAGTACATAGACTTTGGAAAAATCACCGACGCCGCAGGTGTAAGAACAGACGACGCAGATGGCATTAAGCGTATCAATTTGGCCGGCACCGATGGTCTGATGCGCTATGTCGACACGCTGGGAATGAAGCTCATGACGTCCAACAGAGCTTCTGGAGGCTCAGGGTATGCCTATCTGGACTTGGACAACGCGTATCTCAACGGCTCCTCTGCTCCGTGGAGCAACGTGTTCATAACTATCGAGTACCTCGATGGCCCGGATCCAAGCAAGTATGTGCGCGTGCAGTATGATGCCGGGACGGCGGGCGCGAACAAGAGTACTGAGAGTGTTTTCCAAAAGAACTGGGGATGCTTGCGCACCTATACGTTTGAAATAAACGACGCATTTTTCAATAATCTGGGAGCTGCTAGCGGCGACATGCGCGTTCATTTTTCTGCGCAGGGGCTCTATATCAATAGGCTTACGATTACAAAGATTCCAAAGAGGCCTTTGCCCAGTACGGTAAGAGTACCAAACCAGAGCGCGTACAAATTCCTGGACAGTCCAGCGATCGACGGAAATGTGTCCGACTGGAATTGGCTGTTGTCGCGTCGCGACACAATGCAGATGAGGTATGATGCAAACAACTTCAGAACTGATGAGTTCTATCGCACCTGGATTCTGAATAACAGCAACGTGCCTGTGGTCGAGCCGGGAGAGGCAGGCGGTGTGGTCAATCCGGGTGTTCCTGAAGCGTGGGATCCCAAAGACCTGACCGGCATGGTGAGAATCGGTTGGGATGATAATAATCTGTATTTCGCAGTAGAAGTAAAAGACAACGTTCTGGATGTCACGGGGTCAAGCTGGGATCAAAAGGACGGCTTTGGTTTCTACTTCGATGTCTCGCACACGGTTGTGAACAACAAGCCGGCGGCGATACGGGATGATAATACCTTCCAGAAAGGTGAGCATTTCATCTTCTTGCCGGCTTCAAATTCTGACCTTGGTCTCTGGAAGCATAGCACAAGTCAAACGGGTGAAGCTTTGCCGACGACCGTCAAGAAATCAGTGGTAGCCACATCGGACGGGTACATTCTGGAAGCGTCAATTCCGCTTTCACTCCTGACCGAAGGAATTCCCTGGAAGCCAGATAGTGTCAATCATCCGGACAACTTCAGTCCTCTGTTTGCCTATGTCCTGAATGATGCTGACAACGTTGGGCCATCCAGCGGGCGGCTCATGTATGGTGGCCACAACGACGACGATGAGTTCTGGGGCCAATTGGGGTTTGTGCCTATTCCTCTCACTGACAAAGGTGTAATGGTAGATCTTGGCCCTACCAACTATGAGAGCTTCATGAGTCAGGTCGAAAAAACAGCCGCTGACGGCTCGGTAAAACAGCTAGATGTTCAGGGGGTGAAGTGCGTTCAAGTGGACAAGGGATATGCCTACTTCAACGTGAACGATGCCGTTCTGTCGGCCGCCAAGCCTCATAGCCGTCTTCTTGTTTCGGTAGAGTATTTCGACTCTGCCGCAACTGCCGGCAGTCGATTCAGAATACAATACAATTCATCAGACGCTTCCCTTGCCGGAGTGGCCAGGGATTACAAAGACACGCCGTGGATAACCATCGGGAACACGAAGACGTGGAAAACGGCGATCGTTAAGATCAACGACGCCGCGTTCGCCGGCAAGCAAAATGGCAGCGCCGACTTCAGAATTCACAGCGAACAAAACAATCTGATTCTTAATCAGGTGCGCGTGGCAATTATGGATATTTGGATAGACCTTGGCGATCAGTCAAATTACAACATCGTCAGTGTATATCCGGCCGATGGCCTTCGCGATTCTGCTTTTGTCGGCGGGTATAAATGTCAGAAGATAAGTGGAACAATGGGTTACATGTATTTCAATGTGGCTGACACTGTTATCTACAATGGAAACCACTCAGAATTGCTCGTCACGTTGGAATACTATGACACAACTGCCTCGACATCGATCGGTCTGCAGTACGTCAGCTTTGCAGAAAGCTATGCCGATCCAAGTGCCAGCGCTTTCATCGCGGGAACAAATCAGTGGAAACTGCAATCGTTCTATCTTCCGGATGCAAAGATGAATGGCGCCGGAAACGGCAGCTCTGATTTCCGCGTCAATAGGCAGGGCGGTCAGGCAGTGTTTATCCGACGCGTTATGATTGGATCTGTCGATGCACTGCTGAAAACGCTTACCGCAGTCGAGAGCGAGTCCTCGCTGCCGTATGTGTTCACTCTGCAGCAGAACTATCCGAATCCCTTCAATCCGGCTACCACGATCAGGTACTCTTTGCCAAAAGAGGGCCCGGCGACATTGAAAGTGTTCAATGTTCTCGGTCAGGAAGTCGCCACGCTCGTCAACACGGTACAAAGAGCAGGCGTTCATAGTGTACGGTGGAATGCATCTCAAATGTCATCAGGCGTGTATTTCTGCCGCCTTACGCAGGATGACAACATGAAGGTCCAGAAACTCATGTTGATGAAGTAAGCACTTGTCGTTCCCGACGCCGCCCGGAAGCAATCTGCGCTTCCGGGCGTGCTCGGAGCGACTAGCCTGGTCAAACGACTCGGCAAACCGAGGCAACATCTCCTCAACACGCTTGAGGGAACGTTGCAGCGTTTCTACACAACGAGACGCAGGCTTCGTCGCCGGGCACGGTGAAACTGCACAGCACGTTTGGTTTCTTCGACGAAAACCGGTCTGTCCTGAGCGAGGGAAATAGGGACTTCGCGCTGACCGGCAACTGTCAGACATTCGATATCGACGGCACGGCAACCGCTATTGCGTACTCCTGGACTGCAATTCGTCTGAGTGACGGGAGCGGACAGAAAGCTGCGGGAACGTTGTTTCTGGATGATGCGCGATTGATTGGCGCCAGCGTTGAGCCGCCCCCGCCGCTTATGCCCCGCGTTGTTCCGATAACGCTCCCATCCGATGATGTCTCAATCGCAAGTATCGTTTTGATGCGGTAAGAAATGCCAGGCATGTCGTCTTTGGTACATTTGTTCTGTGACGATTTTCGAGGTTAGAATGTATTTGAAACGGACACTCATAGTTGCCGCTCTTTTCGGATTGCTCTCGTCCAGCCTGTGGACGCAGGATGATGGTACTAAGTACATTGACCCAAGAATTGGAAATGTTTCACAATTGCTTGTTCCGACATATCCTACATTTAGTTTGCCCAATCAGATGCTGAGAATGTTTCCTGTGAAGAGTGATTATATCGACGATCAAGTGAGCGGATTTCCTTTACAGGTTGTTACTCACCGGTCTCCCGGTATTTTACAGATGAAAGTATCCGTCGGAGAAATTACTCCTGTGGCGTGGAAGAAAAGAATGAGCATAGATCATGACCTTGAAGAGATGCATCCATGGTTGTATTCTACCTACCTTATCGATGATGACATAACAATAAGTTTTACTCCGGGTAAGAAATGCGCCGTGTACAAGATCCAATTTCCTTCGGGTGTCAAAAAGAATATTCTGATAACTGGAACAGAAGCCATGCAATCCGTGGCAGTTGGCCCTTCTTCATTTACAATCGAAGAAACGATTGAGTATAAAACCAAAGACATAGTCCCAGTGACACGCAGGATGAAAGCGTATTGCTATGGTGAAATCATCGGGACTGACGATACACCGATAGCCGGAACAAGTATAAATGCAGGTAATGGCAAATTTTCAGTGAGCTTCCCCGAAGATGCTCGTTCGACAATGTTCATCAAGTACGGGATTTCATACATAAGCTTTGAACAGGCCAAAGAAAACTTCTTGAAAGAAGCCGATAAACAGAGCTTTGAAGATTTTGTTGCCAGGGGAAAAACTGAATGGAAACAAGTGATCAACCAGATTGAGGTTGAAGGGGGCACAGATGCGCAAAAGAGAACGTTTTACACGTCATTGTACAAAACCTATGAGAGAATGATAGACATCAATGAATATGGGCAATACTATAGCGGGTACGATGGGAAGGTTCACAAGAGCGACCGTTCTTTTTATGTAGATGATTGGATCTGGGATTCATATCGCGCGCATCATCCGTTACGAACCATCCTTGATCCTGGAAGAGAAAGCGATATGCTCAACTCATATACACCTATGTATGAGCAAAGCGGTTGGATGCCGACGTTTCCCCAGGTACATGGAAACCACATGTGTATGAACAGCTACCACTCGGCAGCGATTTTTATAGATGCGTATCGCAAAGGCATTGTGGGCTTTGACGCAGAAAAAGCGTATGAAGGCATCAGAAAGAATTTAACGATGGCAACTGGAATTCCATGGAGACAGGGAATTGCAAAATGCCGCATTGACGACTTCTATCAAACACACGGATTTTATCCCGCCCTCCGCCCGGGAGAAAAAGAGACGGAATCTCTGGTCGATAGCTTTGAAAAACGTCAAGCTGTGGCAGTCACACTTGGGATGAGTTACGATTCCTGGGCGCTATCCCAACTTGCAAAAGAACTAGGCAAAGAGGATGATTACAACTTGTTTTTCGGAAAGTCGAAGAATTACAGAAATTTGTGGTATCCGGAATTGCAGCTCTTCATGCCCAAAGATGAAGACGGGAACTGGATTCTGATTAATCCAAAATCTGATGGAGGACCCGGTTACCGCGACTATTACGATGAGAACAATGGATGGACGTATGCATGGGATGTTCCACATGATATTGATGGTTTGGTGGAACTATTGGGTGATAAAAAAGCTGCGGAAGAGCGTCTCGACCAATTTTTTAGAGAACCATTGGGAATGCGAAAGAACCAGTTCTATGTGAACGGGTCAAATTCGACAGGTATGGTTGGACAGTTTTCCATGGGCAATGAGCCTTCATTCCATATCCCATACTTGTACAATTATTTTGGCGCCCCTTGGAAAACCCAAAAGTTGACGAGGTTCCTGCTTGATGTATGGTTCAAAGATAACATTTTTGGAATCCCTGGTGATGAAGATGGCGGGGGAATGTGTGCATTTGTGGTGTTCTCTTCGATGGGGTTGTATCCTGTTACACCAGGATTGCCAGTATATGCAATAACCAGTCCTGTTTTTGAAAAGATCACCATCAACCTGGCAACAGGAAAGAAGTTCGAAATTGTCGCGAAGGGAGCAAGTAAACGGAAGAAATACATTCACAAGGTATTTTTGAACGATAAGGAGATTGACTCCCCGTTTATCACGCATCAGCAAATCATTTCCGGAGGAAAACTCGAACTGGTTCTGGCTGAAAAACCAGATAAAGAGTGGGGCAAAAATGCAGTCCCCGTAGAGTACAAATAGGCTTCATATCTATTCATAAAGTATCCACGGCGATGGTGAAACGGGCACCGTTGCAGTTGACGGATAGCGTGCAAGAGGATGCGAATGTTAAATAGAGACAGACATACTAGATTCATTATCATCGCCTGCATCCTCACTTGCGTGCTCACCACGATTGTTGGTGCTCAACAACCAGCGATCAAGACAATCGACCCTAAGTCGATTGACCTCACAAAGCCAACCTTGTTCATAGTTCCATACTCACATCTCGACGACATCTGGCGCTGGTCCTATCCTCAGACCATTCGTGATTTTCTGAAGAATACGCTGGATGAAAACTTCGCTGCCTTTGAAGAATACCCTCATTTTGTCTTGAACTGGACCGGTGCCAGTCGCTACGCGATGATGCGGGAGTACTACCCGGAGCGGTATGAGAAACTTAAGCAATGGGTTGCTGCGGGACGCTGGTTCCCGAGCGGCAGCTCTTGGGTTGAAAACGACGTCAACGTACCATCGACCGAGTCTATCATACGTCAGATCCTGCATGGCCGCAAATATTTCCATAATGAATTCGGCACACAGAGCCTCGAATATATGCTCCCGGATTGCTTCGGTTTTCCTTATTCGCTCCCCTCGGTTCTCAATCATTGTGGTATTCGCGGTTTTTCAACCCAAAAGTTGACCTGGAAATCGGCCAACGGAATTCCTTTCAACATCGGACGTTGGATTGGCCCGGATGGCAAATCTGTGATTGTGGCACTCAATGCCGGTAACTATGCCGCAGCTCACAAGGATGTATATACTACACATGATAAAACGCTCAAGCGTCTCGAAGAAAACCGGGAGCGATCCGGTCTGCCGATTGACCTTTTCTATATGGGTGGCGGCGATAAAAACAATGCCGACCGCGGGGGTAGCCCCCAGAAGGTTTCGCTTGAAACCCTCGAACAATGCTATGCGACCGAAGGTCCGGTCAAGGTGATCGCCGGTCCGGCGGATCTGATGGTCCGCGCCATCACCGATGAGCAGGCGAAAAAATTCCCCACATGGAGCCGCGACCTGCTGCTCATCGAGCACTCTACCGGTATGCTTACATCGCAATCCTATATGAAGCAACTAAACCGCGATAATGAGCTTCTGGCGGATGCCGGCGAACGCGCCGCTGTTTCGGCCAGCCTCCTGAATGGAGCAGCTTATCCTGAAGATGCGTTGAACCATGCATGGGGCTTGACCCTGCGCAATCAGTTTCACGACAACCTGCCTGGAACCAGCATTCCAAAAGCTTACGAATATTCATGGAACGACGGTATCATTGCCCTTAATCAGTTTGCCGGTGTCTATGCTGACGCCGTGGGCGCACTGTCACGCTCACTCAACACTGATGTGCCGGGCGTACCGCTGGTAGTCTATAACCCGCTCTCCATCGCGCGAGAAGATCTTGTGGAAGCTCTTGTTCCCGCAGAGCTGGCAGAGGCCAAGGCAATCACCGCTTTTGATGCACAGGGAAAGGAACTGTCCACTCAACTGACCACCGGATGGGATGGAAGGCGCCGAGTCCTCTTCCAGGCAAAGCTTCCGCCAGTTGGAGCCGCAGTTTTCGCACTGCGTGAAGGTGAGCCGGCGAAAGTGAAAAGAAGTGAACTCCTTGTCGGAAAAAGTTCGCTCGAAAACAACCGCTACGTCGTTACCATCGACAAGAACGGCGACATTGCCGGCATCTTCGACAAACAGGTTGGCAAAGAACTGCTCGAAAAACCGGCGCAGCTTGAGTTCATTGCAGACTTCCCTGCATCCAAGCCTGCCTGGCACATCGATTGGAAAGATATCAAAGAGCCGGCCCGCAGCGTGGCCGGAAATCCCGTTTCAATTCGCGTGGTTGAAAACGGCCCGTTGCGCATCGCCATCGAAGTGGTGCGCGACAATGAAGGCTCGAGGATCGTTCAGCGAATCCGCCTTTCGACAGGTACGGACGGCAGCCGTGTTGAGGTGGCGAACCTCATCGACTGGAAAAGTCGCGGCGCGCTGCTGAAAGCGGCCTTTCATCTGACCGCATCGGCACCTAAAGCAACCTATAACCTGGATCTCGGCACCATCCAGAGGGGAAACCGTCAAGCAACCCAGTTTGAAGTGCCGCATCACGCGTGGCTGGACCTCACGGACGACTCCGGCGCCTACGGAGTCTCCCTGCTGACCGGCTCCAAATACGGCAGCGACAAACCAGACGACAACACTCTGCGCCTGACTCTGCTCCATTCGCCGGATACGGAAGAGTGGGAAGACGAAACTGTCGACCGCGGTCGCACCAGGGAAATGCGCTGGCAGGATTGGGGACGTCATGAGTTCAGTTACGCCATCGCAGGTCATACAGGTGACTGGCGTGAGGGTCAAACCCACTGGGAAGCACAGCGTTTTGAACAGCGTCCCGCCGCATTTGCCGTACCGCATTACAGAGGGAACAAAGGAAGCTCTTTCTCACTGCTAAACATCAATACCCCGCAGGTCAATGTGCAAGCCATCAAGATGGCTGAAAACGGCTCTGGCGTGGTCGTCCGCCTGCAAGAATTGACGGGGCATCGATGCCCCGGTACCACACTGTCCGCTGCACTCCCAATCACGGCCGCCGAAGAACTTGACGGAGCCGAACGTCCGCTCAACAAAAAGCTGCCCGTACAAAACGGCACGCTGAAAATGGAATTTCTGCCCTATGAACTGAAAACAGTTCTGTTGACCATACCCGGCGCCGACCTCAAACCTGAAACACAGCCGGTTGCGCTGAAATACGACACCGACATCTTCAGCTATAACAACAACCGTGAAAACGGAAGCTTTGACGGCAAAGGCGGAACCTACCCGGCTGAAATGATCGGCGACTCCGTTCAAATGGGTAATGTTTCCTTTGTCATTGGCCCGCGTAAAGATGGTGCCCGCAATTCCGTGGCATGCCGCGGTCAGAGTATAAACGTACCAGCGAACACAACTGTAGTGCATCTGCTTGCAGCAGCCGATGTTGACAGTGATGTTATTTTCCAGGCCGGTAACACCAAGATCCCACTGACAATTGGTAGTTGGGCAGGCTATTTAGGATCTTGGGACAATCGACAGTTCGAAGGTTTGGTTGCTGAGCTATCCTATTCGTTGCGCAATGAATTGAAGAGCATTACTCCGGCATTTGTCCGCGATCAACGCGTTGCATGGTGCGCCTCGCATCGTCATCTACCTGTGGGCGAAACACTATATGAATATGGCTATCTGTTTGCCTATCGTCTGGAAATTCAGGAAGGTACTACCAGCATCACGCTACCCAATTCCCCGTTCGTGCGCATTGCTGCAATGAGTGTTGGCGACGAAGGCCATGCTGTTGCGCTGTGGTCACCCTTTGACGATCTACACCGGGACAACGCCTTCTCAGCAAAATTTTCCAGCTCTGACAAGAAGAAGGGTACACAATGAGTCATCCGGTTCCGACAGATTCTCACAGTTCGCCGGGACGTGCACGATGAGTGATTCTTGCCATGCGCTGGGTGCGGCGCCCATCAATGTGGGACTGGTATTGCCTGGTCTGGCTCAATATGGATTGATCGCATCTGACAAAGGACCATGCCTTTGCATGGTGATTTACCAAAGGGAAAAAGACGTATGAATTTCAGCGTATTATCCAGATCACTCTTATGCCTCTTGCTTTGGATCATGACCAGCCGGTTGAATGCTCAGGATTCCGTTGATGCTACAACACTGTATGGCAAGTATATGTGTGGTTACCAAGGCTGGTTTCGCGCAAACGGAGACGGTGCCAACAAGGGGTGGGTTCATTGGTTTTCAAGTACCACCGATCCTTCTGCCTCCAAAGTGCGTGTCGAACTATTTCCTGATCTAAGGGAATTGGACGCCGACGAGTTGTTTAGCACCAACCTGCGTTACAGCGAAGGGAGTACGGTGAAGCTTTATTCACCGCACATCGAGAAGACTGTGGTGCGTCATTTCAAGTGGATGAAGGAAAATGACATAGACGGCGTTTGGTTCCAACGCTTTAGCGCACCTCATATTGGATTGAACGATCCATTTAACCGTGTTCTGATGAATTGCCGCAAGGGCGCAGAGACCTACGGACGTGTGTTTGTTGTTATGTACGACATCTCCAGCAATAAAGAGCCTACACTCGTTGAGGATATCAAAAATGATTGGATGCATTTAGTTGATGTAATTAAGATCACCGAAAGTCCTCGCTATCTGCGGCATAAAGGAAAACCGCTTGTTTCCATCTGGGGGTTTGGTTGTGACGGCAGGCCAGGTACTGCAGAACAGGCTGCTGCGTTGATCAATTGGTTCCAGAAAGACGCGCCTGCTAAATACCAGGCGACATTCATGGGCGGTGTCAATGGCAGTACCGGCTCAAGTCACTGGAGTTTGCAGCCAGAACCATGGGCATCGGTTTTTCGGTCAATGGACGTTATCAGCCCATGGACAGTTGGCCGCTATTCGGACACAACCTCAGCAGATAGTTGGAAAGAGAACACGATGATACCCGATATCGCTATAGCGGCTGCTGCTGGGAAAGATTACTTGCCAGTAATTTGGCCAGGCTTCTCCTGGTATAACATGAAAGCTGGTCCCCAAAATCAGATACCTCGAAGGGGTGGAAAATTTCTCTGGAGACAGGCATACAATGCCATAGAAGCGGGAGCGAACATGCTGTACGGGGCTATGTTTGATGAAGTCGATGAAGGCACCGCCATATACAAAGCTTGCCCGAAGAGATCTATGGCACCAGTCGATCCATACTGGCTGACATTAGATGCCGACGGTTATGACCTGCCGAGCGATTGGTATCTTCGACTCTCCGGTTTGGCGAAGAAGATGCTGAACCGACAGATCCCACTCTCAAAGACAATGCCGCTCGTTCCACCACCGATTCAAGGGGGAACAAGATACAGACTCCAAACATACATAGTGGGTGAAGGCCAAGTCCAAACTGCCGGTTCTGAAACAGTTCTCATATCTCCTTCGGACACATCGTACTTCGTCGGCACGCGGGTTGTCTTCACGGCCCAGCCCGCGCTAGGCTGGAAGTTTGATGGATGGAGCGGCGACCTGACGGGGACATCGAATCCTGATTCAGTGTTGATGGATGCAAACAAAGCTATTACGGCAACATTCAGTCAGATTCCGGCAGGGCAGTTTGAGATCAGGAGAAGCACCGTGGGCTCTGGTGTTGTGGTGGCAGAACCATCAGGGCCGTATTATAGCAGCGGCACCATTGTAACACTGCGTGCGCGGCCGGCATGGGACAGCATGCTTGACGGATGGAGCGGAGATGCGAGCGGAACAGACACCGTTGTGACCATAACGATGAACGGTCACAAGAGTGTGACGGCGACGTTCAGGCGTCTGAAGACATGCGGACTTATTGTTCGCCCCGCTCTGCACGGGAGCGTTGGGCTGGAGCCGTCGGGAGGATCGTACGCGGAAGGGTCGCGAGTGCAGCTGCGTGCTCAAGCCGAAACGGGGTGGGAGTTCCATGAATGGACGGGAGATGTAAACGGCACGACAAATCCACAGAATGTTACCCTGAATGAGAACAAGGAAGTAAAGGCAGTCTTTCGGAAGATCGGAGGGGGTGTACGATCCTCCGGCGCAATACACGACAGTTACGTGCAGGGGGCTTTCAGCGCCTCGAGGAACTTTAATGCAGACAGTCTCTTGCGTGTGCGGGAAGGAACCTCGGACCTCAACCGGTATCGGGCGTATGTGCAGTTTGATGTAAGCGGTGTGACGGGAAATGTTCTCGGTGCTGTCTTGAAGATGCGCGTGCGGCCTGTCGGACTTCCGGATGGCAAGGGGATCAAGGCTGGAGTGTATGCTGTAAGCTCAGACACTTGGACGGAAACAGCGTTGAATTGGAACGGAGCACCGTCGGCGGGGACATTGATTGATTCAGCAACGGTGGGTTCGGTGGGGATGGAATATTCCTGGGATGTTGGAACCTACGTCGCTCGCGAAGTCGCTGGGGACAAAAAGGTGAGTTTGATGCTGAAGGACTACGCGGCCATGGATAAGCGGATCGATTTTGAGAGACGGGAAGATGGAAAGGGACCGGTGCTGTTGATCCTGACGAATACGCCGGTGGGGATAGAGAAAGAAGAAATCGTGCCTACACGGTACGCACTGCATCAAAATTATCCCAATCCCTTCAATCCCGAAACATCAATTGGATTCGACCTGCCAAAAGAAGGATGGATATCGTTGAAGGTGTACGACAGCCTGGGAAGGGAAGTTGCAACATTGGTCGATCAGCAGATGCGACAGGGAATTCACCAGGTTCGATGGAATGCCAGCGCGATGCCGAGTGGTGTCTATGTATGTCAATTGAAAGCAGGGACGTTTGCCGGTACAATCAAAGTGCTCTTGATGAAATGAGTGCCACGTTGGGGTGCTGATGTTCTTGTTGTATGAACCGATAGGACTACGGTAAGACCCTGCCAACCGTAGAGCAAGGGGTGGTCGCTGGCTGGGAGGCGAAGCGATAAGCCGCCCCACCGTGTAGCCAGAAAGGGAGCTATAGATACGTGACGCGATATCTTAGAATACTCTTTGTCTTCTGGTCGGTCTGGCTGAGTCCCCTCGCGGCGCAGAACGTAAATATCCTCGATGCGTACAACGGGGATTTTGAGTCTGGGCTGGCTCAATGGCGATTCTTCGAAGTGCCGACGCCTCTCGGCAGTACTGCAACTGTTGTGACATCTGACGTGGCGAGAGGCATAAAGGCCGTGAAGCTTGTCTTTGCTGCATCCGACGCTTCTCTGCTCGATCGTGCGCTCGATAACTGGGATACGAACGTCCCGGTTGTGGAAAACCAAAAGTACACGGTGAGCGTGCAGGCGAAGACCTCGTCGCCAGGCACATTGAAACTGCATATTACGTTTGGTTTCTTCAACGAAAGCCGGTCTGTCCTGAGCGAGGGAAGCAAGGACTTCGCGCTGACCGGCAGCTATCAGACATTCAGTATGGACGGCACAGCACCTTCGTCGGCTGTTTACTGTTGGATTGCGCTTCGCCTGAGTGATGGGAGCGGACAGAAAGCTGCCGGGACGTTGTTTCTGGATGATGCCCGACTGATTGGCGCCCGTGTTGAACCGCCCCCGCCGCTTGTACCCCGCGTTGTTCCGGTAACGCTTCCTTCCGATGATGTCCCAATCGCGAGTCTCGTTGTCACTGAATCACCCTACAATGCGAAACAGGATGGTACTGTCGATGCAACGACTCCTTTTCAGCAAGCGATCGACAATGCGGCGAGTCGCGGTGGAGGTGTGGTCTTTATCCCTGCCGGAAAGTACCGATTCGACGGAAGCCTGACCTTAAAAGAGAAAGTGACGCTGCGGGGAGACTGGCAGAGTCCGCAAGACGGGGGTGCCGGCATGGGGACGATCTTGCAGGTCTATGGCGGACGCGGAAGCGAGACGGGCACGCCCTTTCTGACCATCCATCGGGGGAGTGGCGTCAAGAATCTTACAGTCTGGTATCCTGCACAAACGATATCGGTTGTGCCATATCCCTGGACAATCTTTTGTCTTCCGAGTTTTTCTTCCGGAGGGAGTGACAATACCTCCGTCATCAACGTGACGCTGGTGAATCCATATCAGGCGATCAAGATCGGACCGGCATCAAACGAGCTGCACTATATCCGTAACGTATACGGCACTCCGTTAAAGACCGGCATCTGGCTGTCTCAAACAACCGACATCGGTCGAATCATCAATGTGCATTTCGAGCCGAAGTACTGGAGCGGCTCCGCGCTGAGCAACTCGCCAAGCGAGGCGTCCATCAAAGTGTGGACGCAAGCCAACGGCGAAGGAATTGCCATGGGGCGCTCCGATTGGGAATACATGTACGACATCTCGCTGATTGGCTACAAAACCGGCGTCCGCATTTTCCGATATGATCCCTCGGGCCCGGCAGCGAATGGCGTCATCTATGGTTTGCGCACGGAAGAAGGAGAAGTTGGCATCAAATTCGAGATGGGGAATCCGTACGGTTTTGCCATCACGAATTCGACGATCAATGCGTCAGCCGGGGCTTCCCCCGTGTGTGTGCTGGCGACGAATACTTTTTCGACGGTTGCGCAGTTCAATACGTGTTCGTTCGGTGGAAGCCCGAAAACTGCAGTCTTGTTCGAGGACAATTCGACGGCACGAATGACCTTTCAGAATTGCACGTTTGCTGATTGGGGTTATCAGGGTGGCGATGCAGCGGTCAGGCTTCAGAATGGATCGGTTGCAATTCTCGGGTCTGAATTCAAAAAAGATAAACCGCACGTCTATCTGGGATCCAGCGTACAGAACGCGCAAATACTCGACAATGTGGTTCCCTCGAAGCTCAACATTTCAAATTTGAGCGCGGGTGAAGTCGCCATTTCACAAGAACCCTTGGGAATGCCGAAGCTGAGTGCGCCGCCACACCAATTTGCCGCCGAGCGCAAACCTGCGACGAATGCACTGTTTGTCGTCTCCACCTATGGTGCGGTTGGCGACAAGTCAACGGACGATACACCGGCGTTCCAGGCTGCGTTGGATGCAGCAGGGCAGGCCGGCGGTGGGACGGTGTATGTGCCTGCCGGATGGTACAAGATTGCGTCGCACCTGAATGTTCCGCCCAGGGTGGAATTGCGTGGCATATGGGATGTGCCGCATCATACAATTTCGCAGGGGTCTGTGCTGCTCGCTTCGGAAGGGAACGGGAATGCCGGTGGTACACCGTTCATCACGCTTCAACAGAATTCAGGCGTGCGCGGTTTGACGATCTGGTATCCTGACCAAAACTACGTTGCGTTCCCCTGGACAATTCGCGTGGGAGGCGCGCATTGCTGGGTGAAAGACGTTGTGCTCGCGAACTCCTACCAGGGAATCGACCTGGCCACCGTTCCGTCGCCAAACCACTGGGTGAGCTACGTTGGCGGCTCGCCCCTGAAGACAGGCATATATGTGAGCAACAATACCGGAGAAGGCTGGATCGAGAACGTTCAGTTCAACTCGCACTATTGGGACAGAAGCACCGGCTACCCAAAGAATGTCAGCCCGAATCCAAGCAGTCCGACCGCTTACCAGCAATCCAATCTCGATGCGTTGAAAATCGGTTCTTGTTCCTATGAACATCAGGCGGGAAACTTTGTTTTTGCCGCCCGGTGCGGATTGTATTTTGTGAATGACGGCGGCGCGTGCAAATCGGATGTGTTCATGCATGGAACAGATGCCGGTTCGTATGGCATCTCGGTGGAAAGTCCTGTCGGTTCGCAACTCAATTTCATCAATTCCCAGCTTGTTCTCACGGCTGCAACATCGCAGGCGTACATACACACCGGTTCCGACTTCGCCGGCACCGCGGGGTTCTTCAACACGCTTGAATGGGGAAATCAAAGCGGAGCGACAGCAAGTATCAATGGAACCGGGACGGTGAGCCTGCAACAGGTGAACACCTCCGCATCCGGTATCACGCTTTCGGGCGGAGTGAGCGGTGTCCACAATGTAGCAATGTCGCAATCTCTCACTCCGCAATTCACGATCGGGTCTGGCATTGTGTCATCCACCATTTTTGGAAACTACGCGCCGGGCGGATTTCAGATGTCAAACGCTGCAGGCGACAAGGTGGAGGCGGACTATAATTATGTCCGGATGAAGGGAGCCTACGGTTTCGCCACAGGCTGGGAGTCCGCAGATCCGCAGAACCAATGGAATGACATGCTCTATAGTTCGGAGAATGTCGCACCATTTCCCGGCTCGACTCGTCCTCGCTGCGGCGCTGTGGGCATCGACGGAGGTAAGGCTCTGATTGTGAGCGGTCGTGACAGCAGCGCATCTGTCTCGTCGATCTATTTCAAAGTGTTCAAAACGAAAGTGCGGGTTTTTGCGTCGACTGTCCTGATCTATTCTTTGAATCCTCAGACTGAGCTGGGGCGGCGGATTCACGTCGATCTCCTTTTCACGGATGGGAGCCGGCTGACCGAATTGAAGGCGACTGCAAACGACTCTCTCCCTCTTTCCGTTCCGCGCGGCGTTTTGCAGCGATGGACGAAAGTCGTCTGCCCGGTGGGGAGTTTTGCTGAGGGTAAGCAGATTCAGGAGATTCTCGTTGGGTACAGCAATCCATCCGGTGAGGGCGATTTCAGCGCTTATCTTGATAGTCTGGAGCTGCGCCTTACCGGAGGCATACCGGCCCCCTGGTCAAGATCCGATCTCGGCGGTTCTTCGAAAGGAAGTGCTGTTCTCGAGAATGGACTATGGTACGTGCTGGGCGCGGGAAGGGGACTGATGTACGGCGGCGACAATTTCAATTTCCTTTCCCAACCGTTCAGCGGCAACGTCTGCATCACAGCCAGGCTCGAGACACAAGAGCAAGTGATGGGAGGTTCGTTTGCCGGAGTGATGATTCGGGAGTCGCAGGATGTGAGCTCGCGTTTCGTGATGCTGGGCCTCTATCCTCAATTTGGGATGCAATCTTCCTTCCGGGTGTCTCCGACGGCTCCAGTCCAATCGATCACGCACGATGCATACGGCAAGAACGCCCCGCGCTGGCTCCGGGTCGTTCGCTCGGGAAACCTCTTCACGACCTACACATCACAGGACGGCATTGTATGGCAAGACACCCTGTATCGACTCACTGTCCCAATGGATCCGGCCGTGGCGGTGGGACTGGCTGCGGGCTCCGGATCGACGAGCGAAACCATGGACTCGCGGTTTTCATCGGTGATTGTTTCGATCAATCCGCCGACGAGTGTGGGCGACGTGAGGGCACAAGTTCCTCAGGAATTCCAACTCTATCAGAATTACCCTAATCCATTCAATCCATCGACCATGATCCGCTACGCACTACCCCGGCGCAGCAACGTCGACATTGAAGTATTCAACATGATGGGACAGAATATCGCGTTGCTCGTCCATGATAGTCAAGCAGCCGGAGCGTACCAGGTTCTGTGGAATGGAGTGAATAGTGCCGGAATGCAGGTGGCGAGCGGGGTGTATATCTGTCGAATGCGGGTACGGGGTGATTCCGATGGGCAGTCGGATGGTCAGCTCTTTACAAAGAAATTACTTCTGGTGAGATAGGAGAAGCACATGACACTTAACAATCATTCGGGAGAAATAATGAAAACTGTTCGCACTTGGGTACGCACTGCTCTGAGCGTGGTGTTGTTCACTTTGCTCATCGGCATAGTCGTAGGAGCAGGGGAAGTAACCGCGCCGACAACCATCACACCGGTCGTGAAGCTCAATATTGGAGAAGCAGCGCGCAAAGCTGCGAAAACTGCTATCGCACGAGAAATTCTGCCTGGCGAGATTCCGGGAATTCGCAGCACCATGATCTCGCTGGCACCTGGTGTAACGCACCGCGAGCAGGCGTCCACCAAGGAAGATCGAGTATTCCTCGTGCTTTCCGGCAAAGGAATGATCACTGCGAAGGGGAAAGGACATCCGGTTGCGAAAGAAGCCATTGCGCATTTTCCGATGGGTTGGAGTGTGGACATGAAAGCGAGCGGTCCCCA
The DNA here is from genome assembly GCA_026390595.1 of Ignavibacteriales bacterium. Classification (NCBI taxonomy): domain Bacteria; kingdom Pseudomonadati; phylum Ignavibacteriota; class Ignavibacteria; order Ignavibacteriales; species Ignavibacteriales bacterium. Next base: position 25,376 of record JAPLFQ010000003.1, on the reverse strand, counting down.
GGGGCTCGATGTCCTCATCTTGCGTCTTACAATTACTCCCGTGGACCGGGAGAACCTCGCAGCCCACACGGACCTGAACAGCGTAGCGTACGTGAAGTCATTCAGTGAATGCGAACCGTACGGTGAAGCGATCAAGAGCCCCAAAACCGTGAGCCGCACGCTGCTTCCGAAGAACATTGTCCCGCGCATGGCAGTTGGTACAGTGGAAACTACTGGTCCCGACACGGTAAAACGCCATCGGCACCCGATGCTGGAACAGTATTTCCTGGGGCTCGAACACAATGATATTACGGTCCTATCCGACAGCGCGAGGACGGCTCTGAAAGAACACGAACTCTTCCACATTCCCTCGGGGAGTGATCATGGTTCTGTGGTTGCTGAAGGCAGGAAGCTCTATTACGTCTGGATGGACTTCTTCCAGGATGAGAAGGGCATGGAGTGGTTGAAAACGCACAAGTCACTTACGCCAGGAAAGAATCCATAGGCCGCTTGGCAGTGTCGGTCGTTCAAAGAAAAGAGTATGCGGTGGAAGAACTGGTCGGGGCTGATTGAAAAAAGAAATTGAACCCACTTCGGACAATGGTAAGAAATATGGCCACAACGAGGGAAACAAATAAATTACAGACCGTCATGAAACAACTATATCACAAAGCAGCCGCCTTGCTGGTTGCCGGGGTATTTTCTACGACTACTGTGGCTTATGGACAGAATGAAAGGTATCCAAATGTACTGTTGATAATGACCGACCAGCAGGCATGGAATGCAGTTGGTTATTCAGGAAACAAAATGATCAAAACGCCACATTTGGACAAATTGGCAAGCGAAGGAGTTAATTTTAGTCAGGCGATTACACCATGCCCGGTTTGCGTACCTGCCCGTACCTCTATTTTAACTGGACGATTAACGGAGACAACGACAATACGAGAAAATCATGATGTCGAAACAGGGGAATGTTATTATCCCACTTTCGATGAAATTCTTGCGAAAAGGGGATATTCCACCGAAGTATACGGCAAATTTCATTCGCCGGAACACATGGCGAGAGTTTATATGAACCCTCCGGTACAAGGATTGACAGGCACTGCCCCTATTGTTCAGTGGGAACCCATTTATGTGAAATACATTCAGGAGCATTTCAAAACAAGATCCTTGAAACCTGGTGAAATGTACGAAACGACGTTCTATGGTGGCGTTGTTCCTTACAAACTTGATCCGACCGACCGGTATTATAAATATTTGCCAACGGGCATAATACCTGAAGAGGAACGAAAACAAAAATTGAGTCAGGCTGATGTCCATGGAGTGCTCGATTTGCCAGTCGATTATACAATTACTGCAGTGCAAGGCAGGCAAACGGTTGCGGCATTGGAACGGCTGAAAGACAAAAACTTCGTCCTCACTTGCTCCTTTCACTGTCCCCATGTGCCAATAACTCCCTCCGAACCTTATGCATCGATGTATAAGGCGAAGGATATGGTGACTCCTGTTTCAATTCAAGACCGAAGGGAGAATTCACCGTACAATCCCGGCAAAATAGATTCGCCTTATAATGAAAAAGACAAAGTGCAATACATGACCGCGAATTACTATGCATTTGTTACTGAAATTGATGATTGGGTTGGAAAGATTCTGAATAAATTGGATGAACTGCAATTAACTGACAATACGTTGGTCATATTTGTTTCCGATCACGGTGAAATGCTGGGAGCTCATGGAATGCGTGGTAAGTTTTGTTTTTATGAAGAATCTGTTCGGGTACCGTTTTTAGTTCGCCACCCAGGCAAAATAAAAGCTGGTCAAACCATTTCAACTCCGGTTTCAGTGCTCAATATTTTCCCGACAATTCTCGATTATGCCGGAGTCAAATCAATCCCGACTGATGGTTATTCTCTCAAAGGTGTCATGGAGGGTACCCAATCTCCAAAATACGACTTTGCTGTTTCCGAATGGCAGTGGTCAAATGGTAGTGTCCCGTCAATAATGATTCGCACAGAACGTTGGAAGTTGATGACTACGCATCGACACGGCGGCAAAAATATTGAAGCTCTTTTTGATTTGAAAAACGATCCGTTTGAACTGAACAATCTTTTAGGCACAAATCCTGAACGGTTTAAGAACAAAGAGATAGCCGAAGAATTACGCTCACAATTAGTAGCGTATTTGAAGGATGCTAACTACCCGCTTGTAAAAGGAGTTGGGGAAAGAAATCTAGTCCGATAATAAGCTGGTATGAATTCAAGGGATATAATGAACTCAGTAACGTCCGGCTATACGTTGAACAAATCCAATTGGCTGAGTATTGATGGTTCCTCAGATTCATGCTGTGCATTGCTATGCGCTTGAAAAACAGAAAGTGAACTCACCCTATTGGAATGAGGCAAACAGCGCTCTGCGGCGCCGTGATGTTGTGGTAACACGAAGTGTTGTGCTCGGAGCATGTGGCAGTTCATCGCACGGAGATATGTCATAATAAAAAGCGTGGAGGACTTGCTATTATGAAGAACATCCGGAGCTTCTGAGAGTCATGAAAAGGAAAAGTATGCGCCCGTTGGCAAAGGATACTGGAATGTTCGTTCTTGTCTTCTTCAGTTTCATAGTAATATCCAGTGAGACACTCGCGGCGCAAACAAAAACGATAACGCCGACAGGGGGGGGAGATGATTATGCGATCATCCAGAATGCTGTTAATGGACTCGGATTCGGAGAAACGATCATCTTGAACGGTAATTTTATCATAAGAAATACGATCGTACTCAAATCGAACATACTATGGGTGTTGAATGGGAGTATTCAACTGGGCAAGGCTGTAAACAGAACAATGATTACAGATCCAGCTGCAGGTGCTACGAATATACATATGAGCGGCGGGGTCTACGATGGTAATTTGGCAAATCAGACGACAGAAGGGAGTTGCATCAATTTCCAAAAAGTGACTTATTCGCATTTTTCTGATTTTACCACTCAGAATTACGGAAAAGGCTTTACGTTTGAACTTGGTTGCAACAATAATATTTGCGACAGGCTTGTGGGAAAACATCACGGCAAAAAAATATCAACTGTTGGAAATGGTCTTGGTGACAGGGGAGATCATAATACATGGAATGATTGTATCGCGGATAGTAACTGGTCCGACAACTTCATAATCAAATGTAAGGACAGCCGATTCAATCGGTGTATGGCACGAAATAGCGGAAGTGCGGTAGGATTCGGATTCTATGCTCGTGAGAACAGCAACCCGGACAAAGGAGCGGATGTAAGCAGAAACAAATTTTATGCGTGCGAGGCCTCTGGAAATGCGCATTCTGGATTTAGTCTCAACTGTCCAAATAACGGGCCTGGCGCAAAAATTGAGGATAATTATATCCAGGCAGTAATCTACAACAATTGCCGGGTACAAGATGTTTCATCGCAAGCGGGAATCTATTTGAGAAACAAAATAGCTGATGGCATATGCCAGCGCAATCAATTGGACATTTTGACGTACAACAATGGGTCACAAGGGGGGATTGGGTTCGAAGCAACATACCCCATCACAGGCTGTTCTGGTGTTATTGTCACTTATGACAACATCCCCTACGACGCGAATATTGGTGGAAACAATAATGTGTTCAATATCTTTGCTCCCAAGGGAACAACGAAAATAGTCGTTGAGTATGGTAACACGGTAAATTTCGTTGACAGCAGTTATCAAAGTTCTTGGGCGATCGAGAAATATCGTGGTCGGAGCTTGAGTAGTGCTGATCCAGCAACATCGCTTATTCCCTCGGCCTCTGAACTCAAGCAAAATTATCCCAATCCATTCAATCCATCGACCACGGTACGCTACGTACTACCCCGACGCAGCAACGTCGACATTGAAGTATTCAACATGATGGGACAGAAGATCTCGTTGCTCGTCCAGGATCGTCAGGCAGCCGGAGAGTACCAGGTTCTGTGGAATGGAGGGGATAATGCCGGAATGCAGGTGGCGAGTGGGGTGTACATTTGTCGGATGCGAGTGTGGGGTGATTCCGAGGGGGAATCAGATGGTCAGTTCTTCACAAAGAAATTACTTCTGGTTAGATAGGAACGACAAATCACATGTCGCGCACGAAGTGACTTGTCACGGGCGGGATTCACCCGTGCTGTTTAGAGTCGGGGTCACTGAGGGTCTCACAGAAAATGCTCTTGATCAAATAGCGGCGATTCCCTATGGGTTCATTGAATACAACTGATTATCTGGTCATTGCGGCCTACCTGCTCGTTCTGGTTGGACTGGGCTTCTATTTCAGGAAGCGGGCCTCCAGGAGCCTGGAGGATTACTTTCTGGGAGGAAAGCGATTGCCGTGGTGGGCGATGGGCATCTCGGGAATGGCATCGTACATGGACATGGCCGGGACAATGCTGATTGTTTCGTTTCTCTATTTGCTCGGACCACGCGGACTCTACGTGGAATTCCGAGGTGGTGCCGTGCTGGTCCTGGCGTTCATGATGGTGTGGACGGGCAAATGGCACTATCGATCGCGATGCATGACCGGAGCCGAGTGGATGGAATACCGCTTCGGCACAAATTGGGGCGGAAAGTTCGCCCGGTTTATTTCGGCGGTGGCAGTCATCACGACCACGGTCGGCATGCTCGCCTACATGATCAAAGCGCTCGGAATGTTTGTGTCGATGTTTCTGCCGTTTTCTCCAGCAGCCTGCGCGCTGGTAATGATCGCTGTGGCCACGCTTTATACGATTGTCTCCGGCTTCTACGGTGTCGTATACACCGACTTGTTCCAATCTGTGATTGTGATATCGGCAATCGTGCTTATCACGGTCCTGGCAGCGACGCATATCGCCGATGGGCCGAGCCTGGCCGCGGCGGCCCTACGCGTAACGGGTGATTCCCAATGGATGAGCTTTTCCCTTCCCTTGCATGCAACCATGCCGAAAGGATATGAAGTCTATCAGGACCTGACGTTGTTCGCGACCTTCTATTTTATTCGTAGCGCGTTTATCGGGATGTCTTCCGCCGGTGCCGATCCGAGGTATTTTGGCGCCCGCAGCGAGCGTGAGTGCGGAACCATGACGTTTCTCTGGACTTCACTTATGATGCTCCGCTGGCCGATGATGATCGGGCTGGCAATCATGGGACTGTTTCTGGTGAGCGGTCTCTTTCCCGACCAGACCGTGTTGTCACAGGTTGCCCACTTGATCAAGACACATATCCAGGGCATACCGAAAGAGCGATGGGCAGACACGCTGGCCGACATACAGAATTTCCCGGAGCGGTTTTCCCCCGATCTGGTCCAGGGAATTCAATCGCTGCTGCGTGACGACTGGCAGTCGAAGCTGCACCTGGTCAGCTACGAAGGGACCGTCAATGCGGAACGTATCATCCCGGCTGTGATTCTTCTCTATTTACCGGTAGGGATACGAGGTTTCATGCTCATCGCGTTTGTCGCTGCGGCTCTTTCTTCGTTCAATGCGAAGGTGAACTTGACGACGGGATACTTCACGCGTGATATTTATCAACGGCACATGAGACCCAGCGCAACGAACCGGGAGCTGATTGCATCTTCGTACCTGTTTGCCGCAATCCTGGTGCTCGCAGGTCTTTTCTTGGCATACAACATTCAAAGCATCAATCAGATCTGGGGGTGGATCATGATGGGATTGGGCGGCGGACTTGCCATACCGTCGTTGTTGACGTTCTACTGGTGGCGATTCAACGGAGGGGGGTTTGCGATCGGGACGACGGTGGGAATCGCCGCTGCGATTGCACAGTCCTTCATCTTGCCCGGCCTTCCCGAGTGGCAGCAGTTCGTGCTCGTGTCTATGGTATCGCTCACTGCAACTATTCTTGGGACGTACTTGACAGCGCCAACGGACGAAAAGGTGCTGAGACATTTCTACGATACAACCAGGCCGTTCGGATTTTGGAAACCGTGCCGGGAGAAGCTGGACCCGGCCGCGAGAGAAGCGATGCTCCGTGAGCACAGAGACGACCTCCTCGCAATACCGTTTGCCGTTGTCTGGCAGGTTACGCTCTTCCTGTTGCCCATGCAGCTCATGATCCGCTCGTTTTCGGCGTTTCAAGTTACGTTACCGGTGTTCGTTGTTTCCCTGCTTGGTTTGTATTGGTTCTGGTACAGACGCTTGCCGTCATCCAATCCAGGAGAGCAGATGAATGAACCGGAACAAGTGAAAGACAAGAAGGAGAACTAGAACCTATCTGAAAAAAGAAGATAAGAATCACGCCAAGGCGCAAAGTCGCTAAGAATCATATATATTAGATAGCTTTGCGTCTTTGCGACTTTGCCTGCCCGCCTCGGGAAATTCCAGAGACAGGCGGGCGTGAGGGTTTTTAGGATGGGTTCTGGGCCCTCTCAGCATCCTTGTCAGATCGATAATGCTCTGTTGAACAATCGCACCACTACCACGAGATAACCATGGCCGCTAAGAAGAAATACGAAACCCTACGCAACGACATCATCGCACACATCATGAAGCATGGTCTCAAGCAACATGATAAGTTGCCAACAGTGTCTGAACTGATCGAAAACTATGACGTCAGCTATGCGACCGTACACCGGACACTGATAGAGATGCAGAACGAAGGAATCATTACCAAACATCAGGGCAAAGGCCTCTATGTCAATCGCGTTCCCTCAAAGGCGATGAACAACAAGACCGTTGCGCTCATTATTCCGAAGGATTTCAGCGCCCATAGAATTATGCTCGATATTCTGACTGGAGTCAGGGATGCGCTCGAGAAAGCGAACATCAGCCTTCTCGTTTCCATCTCGAATATGAGCCTTGAAAAGGAAAAAGAAACGGTTGACAAACTCCTTGCCAAGCACGTGGATGGAATGATCGTTTTCATGGAAGATCACTATAAGCAGGACTACTCTCACATCAAGAGGCTCAAGGAGAAGAACTATCCCTTCGTACTGATCGACCGGTACATACCCGAACTCGAGACCGACTATGTGATCATCAACAATATCGATGCTATGGGCCGGGTTTGTTCCTACTTGCGGTACAACCGCTCATGCGATGACATCATCTTCATTCCTTCAAACGATTCCTCGGTTACTGCATCATCGTCGGATGAGAAGCAACTTGGGTACAAACGTGCCATCAAAATGCTGTATGGCAAGCCGGAAGGCACGGTCATGATGATTGATGACTTTGTCGATTCGATCGACACGCTTTGCGGGCGGCACAAGAATGTGGGGATTTGTCTCAACCATGACACGATGATACCGTACTTGCACAGGAAACTGGCTGAAGCCGGCAAAGGAGTTCCCGACAACTGCCACATTTTCGGGTATAACAACAGTTACGAGAAGCCATATTACCCCACGGTCGAACAATTCAATGATCAGATGGGCAGAAGAGCAGCAGAGATACTCATTGCAAAGCTCAAGAACACGAATCACCAGCTTACACAGTTACGATTGGATGCAAAGCTCATTTTGCCGAACGGCAATGGCGAGTACTCAATGGAGGATTGATCAAACTCAGGGATTTAGAGCCACGTTGCCTCGGGCGGGATGGAGAAAGAGTCCCACCATGCAGTGAGGAAGAAAGGCTACAACGCAGGGGCCAAACAAGGAAGCCATCGAAAGCAAGCATTCCAAAACAGCAGAAGGACTGTGGAGGTCATTGTGTGCAACCGGATACGATCGGCGGGGATCGTACTGATTCTCGCGCTTTTATGGTGGGGGGAGCAATCGTACGGACAGAGCGATACGCTGCGCTTCGCCTTTGTCTCCGACATGCATTTTGGCCAGACAACGCAGTCGGGAGAAACGCTGACGCCGGACATCTGGCTCCGCAAAGCTCTCGCGGGGATTGAGCGGAAGAAGGTGGAATTCATCTTTCTCGGTGGAGACTTGATCACGTCGAGCAATTCCGCGGAGCAGTATGCAATGTTCGACTCGGTCATGGTTACCGCCATACCGTGGTATCCGATGCCCGGCAATCACGACATCAGTGAAGGAGCCTCGGCAACGCTTGACAAGATCACGGCGTGGATCAGCCGTGGGTACGGCCGTGGCCCCAACAACAGGGAGTACTACGGCTTCGTGAAGAAGAATGTCGGAGCATTCTTCGTTCTCAATACGCAGGCGCACTATTCGACGAGCCCTGCGGTCGTGGCCCGCGCCGATTCGCAGCTGGCTGAGATGGACAGCTTCTTCACCGCCAATGCTTCTGTCCCCAACAAGTTTGTCTGCTCGCACATACCTCTGTTCATCAACGCGCAGAATGAGGACAGCACCGGCTACTTCTCGATTGGTCCAACGTACCGGAAGCGCGTCGTTGCGCTGATGAGCAAACACAATGCACAGTATTATCTCGCAGGCCACCGGCACGTGAACGCCGTCAAAACTGACGGCAGCATCACGGTCTACGCCAACACCGCGCTGAGCTTCCAGTTGAGGACCGGTAATCAGCGAGGATACTACATCTACACAGTCACATCCGGCTCGGTGAAAAGGGACTTCTACCCTTTATCATTGGAACCGGATGTGGTCCGATGGAAATGAATCCCGTACGGTGGTACACGAACCAATGACGAAGCGCTTCGACCTGTTGCGGTTCAGAGCGGGCACGTTTATCGAGAACAGCAAGATGGTTCTCATAAAATAAGCAGAGCTCAGGTGAAGGTAACCTTCTGCACGTCTGGATTTTCCCCTGACTCATGAGCGAGAAACTCTTACATTGAACAAGCCAGCGTGGTTTCTCACGACAAGATGACATCGATGACGTTACAAGGAGTTGACGCGATTTTGCGAATTCACATTTCCAGACAATTCAGTCTTTGCACAGTCTTCCTTTCGACTCTGATCTTCTCATCATTCGTGAATGTGAATGACGGGTTGACGGTCGTCCGGATCAACGATCGCAGAATCGATCTGCAGGAATTCCAGGCGCGTCTGAATTACCTGCCTCAGACATTGAAACTCCCAGAAAAAGATATCAAAGAGACTCTCCTCTGTACGCTTGTCGCTGAAACGATACTCTCATTCGAGGCACATCGCGGTGCGCACGATACGCTGGACCGTGTCCAGCTGCTCTTGCGTGAGTATTCTCATGAAGCTCTGTATGAGCAATGGATGGATTCCGAGGTGCGACGCCGCGTGAACGTCACAGTGAAGGAGCTCCTTTCGGCCTACAAAAGGTTCAGAGAACGCCGATCGGTCGCATATTGGATCGTTCCAGACCTTGGACGCGCTACGGAGCTTCAAAAGAACGTCGCAAAAGGGATCGCGCCGTCAGAACAGACCGAGTTCAAGGAAATCGAATACTCGGAATCGCTGGAGAGCGTCGAGGACGCGGTCTATCGATTGAACGATGGAACGGTTTCGGAGCCGGTGCTCGTTGACGGCTCCTACTATGTCTTCCAGCTGCTGAAGCGGTCGCCGCATCCTGAGTATTCCAAGTATAATTTGACGTTCTGGAAGCCCTCGGTCGAGAAGAAAGTGAGAGCGCGCAAGGAAATGGCGTTGCTCCAGACCCGGCTCGCCGCGCTCATGAAGGGCAAAGAATACAGCGTCAAGAGAGACGTCTACGATTTTCTGGTGAGGCAGCTCAGTTCAGTGATCTTTGATAACGAGTCTTTCCAAAATGAATCCCCCGAACTCATCCAGCAGCAGATTGGGACGAAGGAAACAGGTGGACGAGGCTTCTTCGACCAACCTTTGATTACGTTCAATGACGGCAAAACCTGGACCGCAGGCGAATTCTGGAAGAAACTCTCTGTATGTCCCTACCCATTGAACTACAAGAGCCCCGAGACCCTCAGGAGTGGATTGCTCGATGTGGTGCGGAATATCATCCTCCTGGAATCGGTCGTGGAGGATGGAAAGAAGAAACGATACAGCGATTCCATGTACGTGCGGAGTCAATCCCAGATGTGGAGTGGTAATCTTCTTGCTCAGGCATTGGTGACAAATTTCAGGGACTCTATTTCCGTCGATGAATCAGAACTGACCCGATATTACAACTCGACAAAAGACAATCATCCGAAGCCGGAACAACGTAGGGTCATCCCTGTTATTGTCAAAACCAAAGCACTTGCCGAGGAGCTTCGTAAGCAGATCAATGCCGGCGCAGATATCGTCTCTGTCGCCAGGCAACACAGCCTCAACAAGCTGAATCTGGATCAGGTGAATCCCGGTGTGTATCTGAACCAAGATAGCTGGGGAGAGATCGGAACTGCTGCTTTTAGACTGAAGGTGGGTGGGCTTTCCGAGCCAATCAGGAATTCCGACACCACCTACGCGATCGTGAAGCTGCTCGAAGTGAAGCCGGCTGCGCCTTATCCGTTTGATGAGATCCGGACCGGACTTTATGTGGTGCTGCAGGATCGTCAGCTTCAGCAGAATCTTGAAGCATTCCTGTTGCGCGTTGTGAAAAAGTACGATATCAAGGTTGACCGGGCAGCATTGAACAGGGTAAAGTACTTCGGCGGGACCCTGGCTGTGAAGAAATCGCACTTTCCGCTGAGAAATGCAGTGCCGGGTTTTCGGCTGTTTGATCCAAAAGCGAAGTGGTACCAAGAAGGGGTAAGCAAGCACTGAAAGGAAAGTCTCCCCTCTTCTTGCGATGTCATGTGGAGGCTTCCTTTGACACCTTGATTTGTCAAGCTCAAAGATTGCAACAGCAGTATCGCAATGGATCAGGAGGCCTATCATCCAAACCACAAATCCAACCTAAGTGTGCGCTACAGGCTGAAGACTCAGGTTGCTGGTCACAATCGCCTATTTCTTATGCTTGCAGTAGGTAATTCGCAAATGTCACGAAATGAGAATCTATTAGGAGAAACAAATGACCTCTTCCACATCGGTACCTTCGACGATCACATCCGCGGACGGCAAACAAGATTATACGTTTGCTCTCACCGTTCTTACCTCTCTCTTTTTTATGTGGGGATTCATCACCTGTCTGAATGACATTCTTATCCCGCATCTCAAGGCAATTTTCACTCTGAACTATACTCAGGTAATGCTGATTCAATTCAGTTTCTTTACTGCGTATGCGATTGTTTCGATCCCGGCGGGAATTCTGGTTGAAAAGATCGGTTACAAGAATGGAATTGTCATTGGATTGGTAACAGCTGGTGTGGGATGTTTGTTGTTTTATCCTGCCGCTGGCTATCAATCCTATATAATGTTTCTCGGTGCGTTGTTCGTGCTCGCATCGGGAATAACGCTCTTGCAGGTTGCAGCGAATCCATATGTGGCGATCCTTGGCAAACCGGAAACGGCATCGAGCAGATTGAATCTATCACAAGCCATCAACTCTCTTGGACATACAATCGCGCCCTATTTCGGATCACTCATTATTCTGGCAATCGCTGTGAAGACAGCGGAAGAGCTGCAGCTCATGAGCTCTGCAGATTTGGATGCCTATAGACTGGCTGAAGCCAGTGCTGTTCAGGTTCCTTATCTGGGATTGGCAGCGGTGTTGTTTGCAATAGCGGCGGTCTTTGCGGTTATCAAATTGCCAAAGATAGAGGCATCGGAAATCTCTGCGAGTGGAGACGACGGGAAAAACTATCATGACTTGCACAAGAGCGCATGGGGCTATAGACATCTTGTTCTTGGTGCAATTGCGATTTTTCTTTATGTCGGCGCAGAAGTCTCTATAGGGAGTTTTCTAGTCAACTACTTTGGCCAACCATTTATTACGGGGTTGAAAGATTCCGATGCAGGGAAATACGTATCATTTTATTGGGGCGGCGCAATGGTCGGAAGATTTATTGGTTCAGCAGTTCAAAGAACAATGAGGCCGGCCAAAATGCTGATCTTCAATGCATTCGTTGCAGGATCGTTGGTTGTGATGTCCATGCTTACGTTCGGGCATGTTGCGATGTGGGCCATTCTCGCCGTAGGAGTGTTCAATTCAATAATGTTCCCAACAATATTCACTCTGGCGATCGATGGACTAGGCAAGCATACCGGTCAAGCCTCTGGAATTTTATGCACAGCAATAGTTGGTGGCGCAATAATCCCAGTCATTCAAGGGTATTTTGCCGATACCATTGGTATTCATCACGCATTCTTTGTTCCGGTGCTGTGTTACCTCTTTGTCGCCTACTACGGAATGAAGGGACACAAACCATCATACCTTCATGCCAAGGCATAGAGAAGAACAAGAACGGTATGATCCGGAAGAACCCCCGGGGAACTCAGGCCTCACTCTGGTTTGTGGATGTGCTCGAGTCTGTAGAAAGTGTTTCACCTCAGTGGCCGCGAGCCGAAAGTCCGCGGCGATTGCTTGAAAGGATCAAGGGTTATTACCATGGATCATCGACATGACACACGCGTCGTGATGACGCTCGACGCGGGCGGTACAAATTTGGTCTTCTCCGCCATCCGGGGCAACGAACAAATTCTCGACGAGATTGTTCTCCCCACCTACGCAAACGATCTGGACAAATGTCTGTCTACCCTTGTTGAGGGATTCAAGCAGGTCAAGGACAGGCTGCAGGTTGCACCGGTGGCTGTCAGCTTCGCTTTTCCGGGTCCGGCCGACTATCCGAATGGCATCATCGGGGATCTCCCAAATCTGCCCGCGTTCCGTGGAGGTATCGCTCTGGGTCCGATGCTGGCGGACAAGTTCGGATTGCCGGTATTCATCAACAACGACGGTGATCTGTATGCATATGGCGAGGCAATTGCCGGATTCTTGCCGTATATCAACGGGCTTCTTGAGAAAGCAGGAAGTCCGAAGAGGTATAGGAACCTCCTCGGCTTGACGCTGGGGACGGGTTTTGGTGCAGGGATTGCGCGCGACGGAAATGTGTTTCTGGGCGACAATTCTGTTGCCGGAGAGATCTGGCTCCTCCGGAACAAGTTGAATCCAAAGACGAACATTGAGGAACATGTGAGCATTCGGGCTTTGAGACGATTCTACGCCCACGGGGCGGGGATTCCCGAACCAGAAGCGCCTTCGCCGAAGGAAATGTTCGAAATTGCGACCGGGCAGGCGGGGGGGAACAAGCATGCCGCGATCCAGGCATTTCGCGAAATGGCTGAAGCTGCAGGAGACGCGATTTCTAATGCGGTCACACTCATCGACGGTCTTGTTGTCATCGGCGGAGGGCTTTCCGGTGCCTCTGAGCTGTTCCTTCCATTCATAGTTGAGGAAATGAACGGCTTCTACGACAAGCCCGACGGATCGAAGCTCCGAAGACTTATTGCAAACGTTTACAACCTGGAAGATGACAGTGAGCTTCAGAAGTTCTTGCGGGGTTCGACAAAGGAAATCACCGTTCCGGGATCCAGCAAGAAAGTGAAGTACGATCCGGAGATGCGCATTGGGGTTGGCATATCGAAGATTGGGACGAGCAGAGCCATCTCGATCGGAGCATACGCGTTTGCTCTGAGATCGATCGATGCGAACCGCACTGCGTGAAGAGATTCAGGTCGAGGGCGCCCTGATCCATGGATCAGCGATACAGAGCGTCGCACACATCGACGGCGGGCAGATCATCGTGGAACAAATCAGATTCCCTATTTATCACGCCTGAGGATCGCATCATCATGCAGAATAACTATTGGACAGGCCGCCGCTTGGTACGACATCTCATGCCATTCTTGGTGCTGATCATTGTTTCAACGGGAGTATCAGCCCGGAACAAGCATTCGAGAGAAACACTCTATCCGACCTATAAAGGACTGGTGATGGCGGGTTACCAGGGGTGGTTCATTCAGAAGGATGGGAAGATGTACGCTGACCCGTCGAAGATCAAGATCGATATGTGGCCGGATATGAGAGAATACGAAAAGTCGTATCCGACCGGATTCAGATATGCTGACGGGACTACGGCAACATTCTTCAGTGCCACGGATAAAAGCACCATCGACCTCCATTTCAAATGGATGAAACAGTATGGGATCGACGGCGTCTTCATGCAACGCTTCTTCGATTACACTCGTCCCGGAAGTCAGCGAAGAGGAGTGTTCGCCAAAATGCTCAGGGAAGCGCTGGAAGCTGCATCAAAATACGACAGGGCAATAGCTGTTGAATATGATCTGTCGGGACTCAAAGCCTCGGGAGAAGATTGTACATCAATTATTGAGGACTGGAAGTATCTGGTCGATTCCATTAGAGTAACTAATCAAAAAGGGAAGAAGACCCACCTCTTTCATAACGGTAAACCACTCGTTGCCATATGGGGGATCGGATTCCCTGACCGTCCGTACAACATCAGGGAAATCGGCTTGCTCAAGCTTCTTGATTTCCTCAAGAATGATCCGGTGTACGGAGGTTGCTCGGTACTGGTCGGAGTCCCGACATACTTCCGGGAGCTGGGGAGTGATTGCGTCAAGGATACCCTCCTGCATGAGATTATCAGGATGGCGGATATTGTTCTCCCCTGGATGGTTGGAAGATACGACGAGAACACCTACGACGCCTACAAAGATAATGTTGCAAAGGATGTTATCTGGTGTAAACAGAATCATGTGGACTATGCACCCGTGGTATGGCCGGGGTTCAGCTGGCATAATTTAGATAAAACCTCTCCTTCGAATAAGATACCACGGAACGGAGGATCGTTCTACTGGAAACAGGTGCAAAATTGTGTTCAGTCTGGTACGGAAATGCTCTTCATCGCGATGTTCGATGAAGTAAATGAAAGTACCGCCATCTTCAAATGCACCGATAATCCACCCGTAAGCACTGAAGCAGTATTCATAACCATGGAAGGCAAACCTTCGGATCATTACCTCTGGCTGACAGGGGAAGCCGCAAAAATGCTGAGAAAAGAAATTCCGTTGAGCAGTCAGATCCCACTCAGGAAAGAATAACCATTGTGTGATCCTGCTGCCTGATAGTGAAGGCACAATACCATGATGGCCGCCTCATCCTGAAAAACCAAATTTCGTATCTCTGAAATGACCGGTCCTCTTGCGGGGCGATACCAAGGACGCACGTATGACAAGAACTCGGGTCCCACTCATACTCCTGCTCGGCTTCTTCTTTGGCTGTACGGGTGCGAAGTACGCTCAGGGCGTTGATTATGCCGATAATGTCAATCCCCTGGTTGGCACGGATTCGGAGCGTCTCCTCTCCAACGGCAACACCTATCCCGCCGTCGCTCTCCCCTGGGGGATGAATTTCTGGACACCCCAGACCGGCCGGATGGGTGACGGTTGGCAGTACACCTATGCAGCGCACAAGATCATCGGATTCAAGCAAACCCACCAGCCCTCTCCATGGATCGGTGATTACGGGGCTTTCGCCATCCTGCCCGAGACCGGTCGCCCCAGGATCGGCGAGGAAGAACGTGCCTCCTGGTACAGCCACAAGAGAGAGACAGCAAGGCCTTACCATTACCGGGCATACCTGGGCGACTACGATGTCTGGACCGAGATTGCGCCAACCGAGCGTTGCGCTCAATTCAGGATCACCTATCCTGCATCTGATAGCTCCTCTTTGTTGATTGACGCCTTCAACAAGGGTTCGTACATCAGGATCCTGCCCGGAGAAAAGAAAATCATCGGCTACTGCCGAAACAACCAGGGCGGGGTGCCGGCTAGTTTCCACAATTATTTTGTGATCCGTTACGACGTGGAGATCACATCAGCCGCAACGTGGGAGGGGAATAAACTCTTCCCGGACCGTCTGGAGCTGAAGGGCGATCACGTCGGTGCCCTGCTACAGTTCAAGACCCGGAGTGGTCAGACCGTTCATTTGCAGGTTGCCTCCTCTTTCATCAGCCCGGAGCAGGCTGACATCAATCTCGCGCGCGAAGTGGGCAGCGATTCCTTCGAGCAGACCACGAGCAAAGCTAAGACGATCTGGAACGAAGGATTGGGAAGGATAATAGCCGAGGGGGGAACAGAGGACCAAACAGTGACTTTTTACACCGCCCTCTACAGGACGATGCTCTTCCCCAGGAAGTTCTTCGAATACGACCGGGAGGGGCGGGTCATGCATTACAGTCCCTACAACGGGCAGGTCCTGCCGGGCTATCTCTTCACCGACAATGGTTTCTGGGATACCTTCCGGGCGGCTTTCCCTCTTTTGACCATCATGCAGACGCAGCTGGTCGGCCAGATCATGGAAGGGCTGGTCAATACCTACAAGGAGAGCGGCTGGCTGCCGGAATGGGCCAGTCCCGGCCACCGGGATTGTATGATTGGCTCCAATTCTGCCTCCATCGTTGCCGATGCGTGGCTGAAAGGCATTCGGGGCTATGACATCGCAACCCTCTATGATGCCCTCCTCAAGAATTCAGATCAGGAGGGACCGCTGCATTCGGTCGGACGCCTCGGCGTGAAATTTTACAATGAGCTCGGCTACATCCCCTATGACGTCGGAGTGAATGAAAATGCAGCCCGGACCCTGGAGTACAGTTATGACGATTTTTCCATCATGAAACTCGCCCAGTCGCTCTCAAAGCCCGCCAGTGAGATCAAGCTTTTTGCAGGTCGTGCGCGCAACTATCGCAATCTCTTCGATGCATCGACCGGCTTCATGCGGGGCCGCAACAAAGATGGCAGTTTCCAGGTCCCCTTCAGACCCGACAAATGGGGGGATGCCTTCACGGAAGGGTGCGCATGGCACTACACCTGGTCGGTGTTCCACGATCCTCAGGGTTTGATCGACTTGATGGGAGGGCGGGCCCGATTCATCGATAAGCTCGATGCGGTGTTTTCCGCCGCTCCGACATTTGACTACTCCTACTACGGTCGTCAAATCCACGAAATCACTGAGATGGCCATCGCGGGAATGGGACAGTATGCCCACGGCAATCAGCCGATCCAGCACGGCATCTATCTCTACGATTGGGCCGGCGAACCGTGGAAGGCGCAAAAACATGTGCGCGACGTTATGGATCTGCTCTACACTCCCGATCCCGACGGGCTCTGCGGTGATGAAGACAACGGCCAGACTTCGGCATGGTATGTGTTCTCGGCTATGGGTTTCTATCCCGTCTGCCCGACCGCCGGGCAATACGCCCTTGGTTCGCCCCTCTTCAGCCGAATCACGCTGCAGCTGGAAAGCGGGAAGAAGCTGGTGATCACGGCCAACAACAACAACCGTGAAAATGTTTACATCAGCGCCGCCGAGCTTAACGGCTCGCGTTTTTCCAGGAACTACCTCCTCCATGACGAAATCATGAACGGCGGCCTCCTCGATTTCAAGATGAGTCCCGTTCCCAACATGAAGCGGGGCATCGATCCTGCCGATGCTCCATATTCCCTCTCGCGTGACGGAGAGAATCGCTAACAAATGACAGTTGGATAGACACTAGAAGTATTTCAAAAACAGATTCTTGTAGATCTACGGCATCTTTCCTTTGCGGTTCTTGGCGATCTTGGCGGTTATATTTTGACCGCTAAGGCCGCAAAGAGGCGCCAAGAGGATTTTTGAGATGAGTACTGGCATGAAATGGCACAGCAATCATGCTGTTGCCATAATTGAAACCAAAGTACATTTCGGAAAAAGGATTTCCTGACATGACAATCAAATCCGCATTTTTGCTCCGTTCAAGTCTCGGCAGAACAATTGTGCTGGCCCTGCTGGCTATCATCGCGGTCCGAGCAATCGCTCAGGAGCGTCAGGATGGGCTCAAGTACATTGACATGACCATTGGCAACGTAGGTCATCTGCTCGAGCCCACACGGCCGACAGTGCATCTGCCGAACCAGATGATGCGGTTCCATCCGGACCGCCGGGATCATCTTGACGATCAGATCTCTTGTTTCCCGCTGGCGGTGATCTCGCACCGCATAGCGAAGGCCTTCAATATCAAACCGGCTGTCGGAGCGTCGGACGAGTCGGCGTGGAATGCGCGGATGACCTGGGATCACAATCTCGAGATCAGCCGCCCCTGGTATTATGCAACGGATCTGATCGAGATGGGTGTGAAGGCGGAGTATGCGCCGGGTGCGCGTTCAGCAATGTTCCGGTTCACATTTCCGCGTACAGCAAAAAAGCACTTGCTCTTCGGACACTATTATAAGGGGGGAACGTTACAAGCAAACGGTCAGGAGATCACCGGCGTTGAGGTGTTCAAGAATGTTACGACTTACCTCTATGGCCGCGTCAGCACGATGCCTGGTGTCGAAGGCAGCGGCGAGAGGTTGCGCCTGACCTTTTCGGAAGAGAGCCCCTCGGTGCTGGAGTTCCGCTACGCAGTCTCATTTGTCAGCATGGAACAAGCACGCATCAATTTCGATCGCGAGGTGCAGGGTGTTACGTTCGCGGAACTCTGCAGCGGAGGGGAATCTGCCTGGTCCAAGGTGATCAACCAGATCAAGGTAAACGGCGGCACAGAGGCCTGGAAGCGCAGTTTCTACACTGCCCTCTATCGCTGTTATGAGCGACCGGTAAACATCTCAGAATCGGAGAGCTACTTCAGCGGCTTTGATAACAAGATCCACGTGGATGCAAGACCTTTCTACGTCGATGATTGGACATGGGATACATATCTGGCACATCATCCGCTCAGGATGATTCTCCATCCGACCATGGAAGCCGACATGCTGCAGTCCTACGTTCGCATGTACCAGCAGAGTGGTTGGATGCCAACCTTTCCGGTCATCTATGGCGACCACGCGTGCATGAATGGATTCCATTCTTCCATCATGTTTCTGGATGCCTATCGGAAAGGGATCAGGAATTATTCAGTCGATTCTGCCTTTGCGGGCATGCTGAAAAACGGCGACCACGCAACGATGGTGCCCTGGCGCAACGGACCCCGGTGTGAGTTGGATGAATTTTACGCGGCCCGTGGTTTTTTCCCCGCCCTGCATCCCGGCGAAAAAGAGAGTTACACTCTGGTCGACTCCTTTGAAAAACGGCAAGCCGTCGCTGTTACCTTGGGGCACAGTTACGACGACTGGGCTGTGGCTGAGATGGCGACGGAGCTTGGTCGCGGCGATGTGGCCGAACGATATCGGCCGCGCTCGCGTAATTATCTCAACCTCTGGAATCCGGATAAAAAGATGTTCATGCCGAAAGATTCGCTCGGCAAGTGGATCAATATCGATCCGAAGTTTGACGGCGGCCCGGGCGGTCGGGACTACTATGATGAGAACAACGGCTGGACCTACCTGTGGCAGACACAGCACGATATCCCCGGTCTGACGAATTTGCTCGGCGGTAAAAGCGGTCTCGAAGCAAAGCTCGACCAGCTGTTTCGTGAGGGATTGGGCCGCAGCAAATACAGTTACTGGGCGGTTTTCCCGGATGCAACCGCTCTCGTCGGACAATTCTCCATGGGGAATGAACCCAGCTTCCATATTCCCTACCTTTTCAACTTCACCGATTCGCCCTGGAAGACACAGAAGTGGACCCGTCTTCTCCTCGAGACATGGTTCAACGATTCGATCTTCGGCATTCCTGGCGACGAGGATGGCGGCGGCATGTCAGCTTTTGTGGTCTTCAGCGCAATGGGTTTCTATCCGGTCACGCCCGGTATTCCTGCCTACACCATCACAAGCCCGCAATTCGCCGACGTGACCATTCGCCTGGAAAACGGCCGGGAGTTCCGCGTCGTGGCGCACAACAACTTGCCGACCTGCAAATATATCCAGAGCGCCAAACTCAATGGCGCAAAGCTCGACAAGCTTTTCTTTTCCCATGAAGAGCTCATGAAAGGTGGGCTCCTGGAACTGGAGATGGGTCCGCTTCCGGTCTTGCAGGCGCAGAAATGATTCGGAACCTCATGCGACGATTTGGATATACGCTACCCTTATTGACAGCGTTCATCCTTGCCACCGGCTGGGGCGTTCGCACCGGCAAAACTCTCATCGACTATGTCGATCCCCTGATTGGCACAGGCCCGGCAAGGACACCAGGAGCCCTCAGGCACTCAGAAAAACTCGAGGCCAACGCCCAGGTCGTACCGGCAGTTACCATGCCGTTCGGTATGACCAACTGGTCGCCTCAGACCCGCGACACAGAAAAGAAATGCATTGCCCCTTACTATTACACCGATTCCCTGATCCAGGGCTTTCGCGGTTCGCACTGGCTGAGTGGCTCCTGCACTCAGGATTATGGCAGCTTCACGATCATGCCTGTAGCGGGAGAGCTGCGCTGTCGGCCGGAGGCGCGGGCCAGCCGTTTCACACATAAGCACGAGACCGCCGCACCAGATTACTACAGGGTCCTGTTGGAAGATTACAATGTACTGGCAGAGATGACCGCCACCACCCGCTGCGGCATGTTCAGTTTCACCTTCTCCGGCGCCGACTCGGCGCACATCATCGTCAATCCCAACAGCGATGAAGGGCTTGGGTTCGTGCGAGTCGATCCCGACCGCAACGAAATCGTTGGATACAATCCGGTGCACCGGATCTACCAGGGATGGGGAAAGTATGCCGGCTTCAAGGGCTATTTCGTCATGCAGTTCGATCGGCCGTTTGACAATTGGGGAGTATATACCAAGGAATTTCTGCGCTATCGTCTCGCGAGTATTCAAGACCAACCTGAGGTCGGGGCCTTCGTCAGCTATGGGCCGGCGAAGGGACAAAAGGTATCCGCCCGCGTGGGTACATCATTCACGAGCATCGAAGAGGCGCGTAGAAATCTTGAAACGGAAGTGCCGGATTGGGATTTTGCCCGCATCCGCAGCGGTCTGCGCAAGGAGTGGAACCGCCTCCTAGGTCGCATAGAGATCGAGGGGACGAACGACGAAGAGATGGTGAAGTTCTACACTGCCCTATACCACAGTCTGCAGCAACCCCGGATCATGAGCGACTGTGACGGCTCCTATCCCGGCTTTGCCGGAGATCCGACGATTCACAAAGCGGTAGGTTTCGACTACTACGACGATTTTTCACTGTGGGATACCTATCGCGCCCTGCATCCCCTTTACAATCTCCTCTTTCCGGAGAAGAGCGCCGACATGATGCGCTCCCTGATCCTCAAGGCCGAACAGGGGGGATGGCTGCCGATTTTTCCCATGTGGAGCAGTTATACCTGCGCCATGATAGGTGATCACGCGATTTCCGTTTTGGGAGATGCGTGGGTCAAAGGAATACAAGGATTCGATACCGTGAAGGCGTATTCGTATATGCATCAGAACGCTTTTCGGACCCCGGCGGATTCCGAGGAATATCTTGACGGCAAAGGACGAAGGGCGTTGTCGTCATATCTCCGTTACGGCTACGTCCCTCTCGAGGACCAGGTCCTCCACGCTTTTCACAAAGGAGAACAAGTATCCCGGACCCTCGAGTATGCCTACGATGATTTCGTCCTGGCGCAGTTGGCAAAGAGGTTGGGAAAGACAGAGGACTTTGAGTTGCTCAAACGGCGATCTCTCGGATATCAGCTTGTCTATGATTCAACCGTCGGATACGTTCGCGGTCGCCATGCGGACGGACGCTGGGCGGAACAGTTTGTTGCAACCGAGCGCATGCCTTATATCACCGAGGGAACGCCGCAGCACTATACGTGGTATGTGCCCCACGACATTGCTGGACTGATCAGGCTGATGGGGGGCGAGGCACCCTTCAATGCTAAGCTGGATACTCTTTTTGCGACCGGCCAGTACTGGCATGGCAATGAACCGTGCCATCAAGTCATCTATCTTTATTGCTTTTCTGGTCAACCGGAGAAGACGCAGGAGATTGTGCGCCGTGTTCTGCGGGAGGAGTACGGTTCCGGCCCTGGCGGGCTGAGCGGCAACGATGATTCGGGACAAATGTCCGCCTGGTACATCTTTGCGAAACTTGGATTCTATCCGGTCTGTCCCGGTACCCCGCAATACGTAATCGGCAGTCCCGCATTCTCGCGAGTCACGCTGGCGCTTCCAGGCGGAAAAAGTTTCGTGATTAAGAGCCTTAACAATGGAGAGAACCAACCCTATATCGAATCAGCACGACTAAATGGGAGATCCTACACAAAGCTCTATCTGGATCATAGTGATATCATGGCGGGGGGTACCGTCGAGTACAGGATGAGCGACCGGCCGCAGGGGGATTTTGGCAGGATGAGAGATTCCAAACCTTTTTCCATGAGTAATTCAAAGCAACTGAAGAGATGATGTTGTCGAAGAGGGGTATATCCAAAGAGCAATTGTCGGAAAGGTATGTCTATGTCTCAAAGCAGAAGAGAGTTCATGAAAACTGGCCTAAGGTTCTCGATTGCCGGAGCGTTGCTGCCAGAAGCTGTTCAATCTACTCTAGCCGAGGACTCTCAAGATACTGCCTCTTCCTCCAATGCGAAGAACGTGCTGTTCATGATGATCGAAGATCTGAGAGACAGTGTGCTTGGATGCTATGGCAGCCCTGTCGTCCGAACTCCGAACATTGACAGACTCGCAAGAAAGAGTGTGCTCTTCAAAAAGGCGTATTGCCAATTTCCGGTCTGTAATCCAAGTCGATCCTCATTACTCACCGGCTTGCGACCGGACACGATTGGAATTCTGGACAATGTGAAAGCGCTCTTTCACGAAAATCCCGACGTCGTAACTCTTCCGGCGGTGTTCAAGGATTCCGGATACTATACAGCCAGGGTGGGCAAGGTATTCCATGGCACCGGTGAGCATGATGATCCGAAAGCGTGGGCCGAGAAATTCGACTTTGATGACAATGAAATTGCGAAGAAGGGGACCGGGAGGAACATGACGAACGGGAGCGTGGAGTGGTGCCGATGGCTGGCTGCCGAAGGTCACGACAGCGATCATTCCGATGGGAAGAATACACTGAAAGCCGTCGAACTGCTCGGCAGGAAACGCGACCAAAACTTCTTCATAGCGGTTGGTTTCCACAAGCCCCATGATCCGTTCATTGCGCCTAAGCAATACTTTGATATGTATCCGCTGGATGAAATTGTTCCACCTACTGTACCAGGCAACATCGAGGAGGATTCGGGAGTAAGGATCGGCAGCGGATGGAAAAGAAATTTCGATGAATTCTCGGAGAGCGACAAGAAGGAATTCCTGAGAGCATACTATGCATGCACCACATTCGTCGATGCTCAAATCGGCCACGTCCTTGACGCCATGGACGGGCTGAATCTCTGGAAGGACACCGTGGTGATAGTAATGGCGGACCATGGGTACAACCTTGGTGAGCACAACTGGTGGAACAAGAATGTGCTGTATGATCACAGCTGCCGTGTGCCGCTGATGGTGTATGCGCCCGGCGAGACGGCCGAAGGTAAGACGTGTCATTCCATCGTAGAATCGCTTGACGTGTTTCCGACCATTACGGATATTTGTGGACTCACTTCTGCCAAGAATCTCGAAGGTGTCTCTTTCAGACCGTTGATCTGCGATCCTGCACAAGAGGGGAAAACGGGAGCTTACACACAGGTGCAGCGAGGCCGTATTCAAGGGCATTCTGTGAGGACGAAGCGTTGGCGATATACGGAATGGGACGAGGGGAGAGCAGGCAAAGAGTTGTATGACCATAACAACGACCCCGATGAGTACTATAACCTGGTCAACAAAGCGGGTCTCGAAGGTGTTATCCGTCAGCATCAAGAACTACTCCATGCTGACAAGAAGTGAGATTGAGTTTGTTTGAAAGTGAATCGAAGGGACGCGGAAAATGAAGAAAGAGTTAGCAGTGCTTCGCTCGCTCCTTTCATCGACTTTGTCCTCTTTAAGAGTTGATTAGGGCCAGAACTGCATCATGAACTTCTACACTGAGTTTCTTTTGCGGTTTGTGTTCAGGAAAGCTGAATCTCCAGCTACAGTGCCCATTCAAAGGATTTGTCAAGGGCTGCAAATAGCGATGATTACCCGGCCGCGGAATTGAACCTGGAACAGGCCGGGTATCGCGTGACATGACCTAGGCTTAAAGACTTGAGAGAGAATTCTGGTTTCCGTAACTTCGATGTGAATCCACGTGTTAGCGGCGGGATTGTCTGCTAAGAGGTGCTAATAACGATCGAATTGTGAGCCGAGAAAGACACTGATTGCACGCCAGTTTCCTTAGGTCCGATTATCTTTTCAAGCTCGGTACACGAGTTCGCCTGCCCGCCGGAGTCTGTTTCTCAAGATGCAGGCGGGAATCTCGCCCCGACTAAGAACATCGGGGTAAATTGGGGGTACAAGAAATTGTCGATTGTCGATCACTGCTGTCCAACTACAAGTTGAAAAGATTCAACTGGTTGCGGTGAAGACAGGTCTCGACTTTTTGTTGGGACTCTGTAAGTACTTGTAAAATCGGTTCTTTCTCAAAGAGCGTGATGCTCAAGATTTGTAGAATTGTGTAGAGCGGCTGTTCGAGGCCGAGCTCTTTTTTCACAATCGCGACCAAAACGTAGACTGTCAATGCGATCCAAATCTGGGTGCTGACAGCGTTAGGAGTCGTACCGAGGAACGCCTTAATACGCAAGTGTTGTTTGATCCACTTGAAGAACAGTTCGATCTTCCAACGCAGACGATAGAGTTCTGCAACAGTCAGAGCATCGAGGATAAAATTGTTCGTCAGGAACACAAGTGAACACTTGTTCACAGGATCAAAGACCTTGATGCGGCGCAACTGATCTGGATACTCCTGATGTGAACGCGGAATAACCAGAGTGATGGTTTGATCGACTCTGACGTTACCAATCTTCGACATCGTGTGTGAGTAGACTCTGCTGAAGCGAAGATCTCGCTTGGCCCGGATGACAAAGAACGCTCCTGCATTGTCGATGCGCTTTAAGCTGGTGAACCCTGTGTAGCCACGGTCTAAGACATAGAAGGCACCGGCTTCATAAACCAACTCATCGAGGATACGCAGATCACCGACGTTTGCGGCGGTAACCCTTGCAAAAACAGGGACATTTGACTGCACGTCCAGAAGCGTGTGAAGCTTCACCCCAGCACACGTGGCCTGATGGTTCGCTGCACGAGCCCAGGGAAAGAGTTCTAAGCACAGTTTGATGATCGAGGAATCAAAAGCATAGACCGCACCATCGAGATCTGCTAGAAACCGGTCATCTCGATATAACCTCTGTGCTTTGGCAATGAGTGAGAGAGCAAGTTCTTGGTAGACCTTCCACGAACGGTGCTCATTCGCATGTGCAAGTGTTGAACGACAGACGGTAGACCGGATACCGCTATGATAGAGCTTCGGTCCGAGCGATCGGAGACAGCTCTCGATGTCTCGCAGGCTTTCGCGATAAGTCAATTGAGCAAAGGCCATGCACAGAAATTGCTCCCAACATGAGAACCGGTACTTCCGATGACTCTTGTTCTGTTGTCGAACAAAACGACGAAACTCGTTGGGATCGATTTGATCCATAAGTTGCGAAAATACCGTCTTACCAAAGTTCATGCCAGTACCAGTCCAAAGTGATCCTGCGTCAGAGAAAAATCACCCTGGAAGGTACTACCAACTTCAAATCGATTACAACGGAAAATTCGTCTAACGAATAAATGTCAAAGAACTTACACGCTTACTTCCTGCCCTTAATTGGACAGTAGTGATTGTCGATTG
>JAPLFQ010000002.1 GCA_026390595.1 Ignavibacteriales bacterium | reverse complement strand
AGTATACTGTCCCGACGTCACATCCGCAACTACGGCTTGCTTAAATGCTATACTGAAACGACGTTGTACCTTTTCCATCGCCCGGCTCCTGTTGGTAGGTAATTACTACCTGTCAACTTATTCCCGGACGAGACAACTATTCACAATTCACTCTTCACTATTCACATCTTAGCCATACGAGGTCTACCATGAATACCACATTTTCAAACACCCCCTCCTTCCAAAAAGCTCAACGCATCGTCAAGAAAGCCCGCATCGGCATTTGCGGCACAGCCGGATCCGGCAAGACACTCACATCCCTGAAACTTGCCTCCGGCCTCGGCCAGAGGATAGCGTTGGTCGACACGGAGAACAACTCCAGTGTCCTCTACGCCGATCGCATCGATTTTGACGTCCTCAACATCGAACCACCGTTCGAAATCAACAAATACATCACCGCCATACACCAGGCCGAGGCAGCCGGCTACGATGTTCTCATCCTCGACAGCATCTCTCACGCCTGGGCGGGTGAAGGTGGCTTGCTCGACACTCAGGGCAAGCTCGCTGATGGAGGAATGAACAGCTTTACCGCCTGGCGCAAGTTGACACCCCAGCACAACGCATTCATCGAGGCGATGATCCGGTCAAAACTTCATCTGATCGCTACGATGCGCTCGAAGATGGATTACGTTGTCGAGACAAACGAGAAAGGAAAATCAATTCCGAAGAAGGTTGGACTTGCACCGGTACAACGAGAAGGAATGGATTACGAATGTGCGACTTGTCAAGCTGCCTGAACAATTGTTCTCTGTGAGGAATCATATGAGAACCTACTGTTCCACCAGTAGTAGCCTGCCGGCATATGCGTCCGGAGTAATCTGGGGGTATAAAGCTGCCGGGACAAAGTAGCCCGCCAATGTGGTAAGTCCGAGTCGTGAGACAAAGACTGTTCCTGCTAGTGTCATGCGGGATGGGCGCCAGGCTTGATGGTAAGGTTAACGCGAAGTGAACTGTTGATAAACGTCGTCATCTAGCAGGAGCCAAAGACACTGAGAGGCTCCGACCCAAAACGGGAAGTGGTCAGTTGATCCTCTATTCATTGGGATCACGTGGATAATAAGACCATCGGCGAAAAGACAGAACCTAACCCATCATGTTGTTTACGCGGAACAAGGAAAACCCGAATCTCTCCTAAGTTGAATCATCAGGACAGCGACCCGCAAGGGTAGCCCACGGAGATGCGGGCATGGGATGTCGGAAAAAGCGAATGCTGGCAACCGAAAGGCAAAACAGTTTCACTGGCCAGATAGAGGTTTGAATGTCACCTCACGCGAAAGCGGGCAGACTTCCGACTGGTCTTTCAACACGAGAAAGCCTACAGAACCTCTTGAAAGGAGGAAAGCAAATGATGACTGCGCAGGTATGCAATCAAGCGACAGTTTGTGCGCCTCCTACAGACGTGGAATGGCACGAGATCGATTGGGCCATATGCTACGGAAACGTAAGGAGGCTGCAAGCACGCATCGTGAAGGCAACACAGGGAGGCAGATGGGGGAAGGTGAAAGCTCTCCAACATCTGCTGACCCACTCGTTCAGCGGAAAAGCAATTGCCGTCAGACGAGTGACCGAAAACCAAGGCAAGAACACGCCGGGGGTTGACAAAGAAGTTTGGTCAACTCCTAATTCGAAAACCAAAGCCATACAGTCTCTCAGACGGCATGGGTACAAGCCGCAACCTCTGAGACGGGTCTATATCCCGAAAGCAAACGGTAAGAGACGTCCACTCGGTATTCCGACGATGAAGGACAGAGCCATGCAGGCGCTGTATCTGCTGGCGCTTGAACCTGTCGCCGAAACGACCGCCGACCACAACTCCTTCGGTTTCAGGAAGGAAAGGTCGTGCCATGACGCTATTGAGCAGTGCTTCAAAGCTTTGAGCATGAGAAGCGCGGCGCAGTGGGTAATGGAGGGAGACATCAAAGGATGCTTTGACAATATCAACCATGATTGGATGAGTGCTCACATTTGTACAGACAAAGGGCTCCTTCGAAAATGGTTGAAAGCTGGATACATTGAAGACAGGAAGTTATTCCCAACCAAAGCAGGTACACCACAGGGAGGGATAATTTCCCCAGTCTTGGCCAACATGACCTTGGACTCACTGCAATCGCTGTTGGCAAAACGATTCCATGGGAAGAACCTATATGGAACCGGAAAACAACGGTGGGTAAATCCAAGAGTCAACTTTATCCGGTATGCCGATGACTTCGTTATAACGGGAGAATCCAAAGAACTCCTGGAGAATGAAGTCAGGCCGCTTGTAGAAGCATTCCTAGCGGAGCGGGGTTTGGTCCTCTCCAAAGAGAAGACCAAAATCACTCATATCGATGAGGGCTTTGACTTTCTCGGTCAGAACATACGCAAATACAAAGGGAAGCTGTTGATAAGGCCTTCCCAGAGGAGCGTATCTGGCTTCAAGAGAGAAATCAAAGCGAAGGTCGATGAACTGGCAACTGCCACTCAGATCACCTTGATACGAGAAGTTAACCCGATCATAATCGGGTGGACCAACTATCACAGGCACGCCTGCTCTGGCAAGACCTTCAAGGGTATTCAGCACTGGCTCTGGCAAACGACGTGGCGATGGGCAATGAGAAGACACCCTCTCAAAACTGCACAATGGGTCAAAGACAAATACTACCACCATAACGGGAGAAGGGACTGGAACTTTGGAGTACCACAGAGCAACAACAAGTACTTCAATCTGATGAATACAATGGATGTGAAAATCATCAGGCATCCATGGATTCATACCAGCGCCAACCCCTTCGATCCAAAATGGGAAGAGTATTTTGAGAAGCGACTTGATCTCAAGGTCAGAGGCTCAGTGGTCAGGCAGAAGAAACTCGTCGCTCTCTGGAGAGAACAGAACGGGACATGTCCCGTTTGCCAACAGAAGATTACGGGAATAGTCGAGTGGCAGGATGTTGTAGATTGGCATAGCCACCACATTATCCCCAAATCTGAAGGCGGGTCGGACGAAAACTCCAACCGTGTTCTTTTGCATCCAAACTGCCACAGGCAAGTTCATAGCCAAGGAATCACAGTTGTGAAACCGGCTCCTCGCAAGATGGGCTTACGAAAGGCTTGAGCCGTATGAGGGGAAACTCTCACGTACGGTTCTTAGAGGGGAAAGAACCAGCAATGGTTCCGACCTACTCGACTTGACCTTGTTTTCGATCTCGACCTTAATCACAACGCCCAATCCACGAAAGATCGGTCAAGCCTCTTTGACGGAAGAATGGTATCGAAACCGGATGAGAAGATCGGAAAGCAGATTCTCGAGTGGCTCGACCGAGGCCAGCAACTATTGCCGGCTACAAACGCCGCTGCCCCGGCCCAGACTCCTATTTTCAATGAATCCGGGTTCTTGACGGGCGAGAAGGAAACGAAGGCGATGCTCGACGCGATCCAGAAGGCTGCTACGATAGAGCGCCTGGATTCAATCGATCAGAGCCGGCAGAAAGGGCTCAGCACCAAGAAACTCACAGAGGATCAGGCGAAGCAGATCACTGATGCCATTGCAGCTAAGCGCTCTCAATTGCCACACAATTCACAAACCAAGGCTGCTTAGGCTGTTCAGCATGTCGGGGTGGCGCAAAGGTCACCCCGATTGGTTGTATTCAACCCCTCGTGCTCATAACTCCAACCAATGTCGAACGGATAGAATTCGCATTTGCAAATGACCCGTCATGCAGATTGTCTGGCGCTTTGGCTGCTCCGGTACGGATGAACCACATTCTAGGATTCGGACAAATCTTAGACGGAGAGCGGATTTTCTAAAATACGTTGATACCCAACGCTTTTCCTACCATATTCCCCCTGTTCCATCGCCAACATGCACCGAAGCAAGATTTTAATATCGCGCCTCCCCGAAATCATCACGGCGATCAAGCAAGGCCATTGTTCTTCCCGTGACACGGAGCAATTGGCAGAGATTTGCACTTCTCTGGCAACAACTCTGATCTCGTACCGCATCATTAGAAACTCTGCTAATCAGTTCCACCTCGGACTTTCACACGAAGATATCGCGGCCGATTGTGTTGCAGATTTATTCATTCGGCGGAGTGATGATGAAGTCCCCTCACGTTTACGGTCGTTCTTTACGGATATCGAAACAGAAGGTTTGAGCCCCGAAGCAATTCTTGTTCAACTGCGGACATTAGTCTCTTACGCAGTCAACAACGGGCTATTTCGCATTTACAACGAGTGCGACCCGACACTCGGGAAGATTATCCGCAACATCAAGATCTACATCAAGACCAGTCCAATCCTGAGCATTGCATCGCGGTTTGGAGACAACTACATCGCAGCTGCTGATGTGGATGCTTGCCGGCATCTCCCTGAAATGCCACAAGAAGTCCTCGAGGGGAAAATTGCGGCTATCCCCTCTGCAACGTCTGACATCCGGAGCCTAATGTCTCACCTCGCCCAAATCATGGTTGAGACGAATGAGTATCAGCGGACTATTCCGCTGGTGAGCGTTGCGCAGGTTTTCCGAAAGCACATTTGTGTCTGTGACATCCCTGAAGACGAAATCCAGGAGGAATCGCAGAATCTTCGGACCGGCGATCTCAAGACAATCATCCGTGAATCCTGTTCCCAAGTGAGCAGAAGCGCTCGACAGAGATATGTCGCAAAAGGTAAGGTAAGTGCACATTTGTACGACTGTTATTTCAGTTCCATAGAGAAGTATCTCGAGAGACTCATGGCCGGAACTGACGGCGATCCTGATTCCCTGTATTCCGTTTTGGTAGAGTTCCATCCCGGGTTATCGAAAGCTGAATACCGCCAGTACCACAAAGCTACACTTGAATACTTGGCACGGAAATGCAAGAAGACGTGCGCAGGAATGATGAAACGGATCTGATCTCCGGCCGCCACGGTGCAGATCTAACCGCCCGGGGCCGATTCAATTGCTTCTTTTCACTTCGGATGCTGGACTGAAAGGAAATATGGTTAACCATGTGGCACCCTGATGATCATACGCTTCATCTCTTCGCGGCACGCGCTCCAGAAGTGGCCTCGATGCGCGACCAGATAGAGAGGCACGTCCATACATGCACCGGATGCAGAGAGACAGTCACAAGGCTTGAGAACGAGCTCAGAACATTCGAAGCACATCTGGACCATTCCATCGGTAGTCGTCTTGCCGTCATTCCGAAATCGAACTCGAGTGTAGCATTCCCGACAATCAGCATACCACCGACAAGAAAGTATCCTGCATACTCGCCTCTCGGCCTATGGCAAAGAGCGGCAGCGTTCGCTGTGCGCCATCCAGCGATTTCGTTTTCGTCGACAATCGGAGCTTTGACCTCTTTGCTCCTGATCCTGAGCTTGGTCTATCCAGGAGCAAGATCCGCCAAGTTTTCTTCAATAAATCCGAATTCTGGCAGCTCCACTATCGAGATACTCGATTCGAAGAATGAAGTCTCTCTCAAAATCCCCACCAACAAAGATGTCCTGGACAAGCTCGACGTTTTCTCACATCGGTTGAACTTGATAGATCTTCGCGGTGACGGGAGCAAAGTCATTATCACGACATTGCCAGTCCCGCCTTTTGCCGGAGGCAATGTGCTTCGGGTTATTGATGACAACCTTTCAATCGTCTGGAGTCTCGATCCTCATAATGAGATTGTACATTTCAATGAGAGGGTATACGACCGTCCATTTCGCCTCCGGTATTTCGTAACCCTTCAAAACCCCAAGACCGGTTCGCTGGAAACCTTTGTTGAGGGTACCAACACAAATTCTCCCTCAAAGATTGTACGTATCAATGACAGTGGTCAAATCCTGGGCGAGTACTATCATTTTGGTCAGTTTTCCATCCTGGACACGCTCACTCTGGGAGTGCATGGCAAATCTTCCCTCATCATCGGCGGAACGAATGACGTCAACGAGAACATATCAAGTCCTTTTTCCTTTGTAGCCGTTCTGGATCCGTTCGGCATCGAGGGCAAAAGCGAGTCACAGGCAACTCGAGGATTCGGATTCCCTGCGTCGCATGCGGAACAGTATTACCTGCGACTTCCTGAAAACAAGGAAATCAGCGAGATCTCAGGGCAAAATCCAATTCCGATCTTTGATACAAGTCGTAATGACTCAGTGCTTAGAATCGCTCTGAGGTACTCCATCGGAGACCAATTCTATTCCTTCCATCTTGCTTTCGGACCTGATCTGAAACTCAATTCAATCAACCCGACCTCGCCGGTGATTTCTCTTCTAAAATCGCTGAGAGAACGCGGGACCGTCAAGTACCTCGCGACAGATTGGATCTACCTCGAGAACATGCGGAAAAAGACCGAATATTTTGATGGTCGAGCCTGGGCCCGAACTCCAACCAGAGTTCTCTCTCATTGACCCCCAAAAAATATCTCGTCGGTTTTCATCTTTACTCCTTCAGTGCAAGGAATCAGAGGGTAGCTAGTCCTCTGATTCAAGTTCTTCACAAAGAAGGAGAATTCGAGTGAACAAAAAGACCGCATTTCTTGCCCTTTTCCTTTGTTGCCTATTTCCCATCCGCAACGCAAACGCCCAATCCGGATTGGTAGCCTATTTTCCGTTTAACGGTACTGCCGACGATGCTTCCGGCAACCTGAATAATGGCACCGCCACAAACGCCACACTTGTGGCAGATCGACTTGGAAATGCGAATAGCGCATTTTCGTTCGACGGAACCACCAGCAAAGTTGTCATTCCCAATTCGGCATCGCTGGCCTTTCCTGCAGGGCAAGATTTCACAATTGAGCTCTGGCTTCGTTGCCCTTCGACCATCGGGAACTATGCCGGATTAGTCGTTAAAGCCATGGCAGATGGAGAACCGGGTATCCCGTGGTTCCAGTTTGTGCTTCAAGATGGCAAGGCGTTGTTCGAGGTCGGCAACTACTCAACAGGTGCAAACACATCCATCCAGGGAACTACCAATCTCGCGAACAACCTCTGGCATCGAATCGCTGTCGTCGTAGCAAGATCGACAACAACTGCAAGAATCATTGTGGACGGTCAGATCGAAAAGGAAAGCTCTCACGCTCTTTACGGCCTGTCATTCACCAATACCAAGAACCTCGTTATCGGCACAGAGCGAAACAATTCCCGGTTCTTCAAAGGTGATCTCGATGAAATCCGGATCTA
>JAPLFQ010000001.1 GCA_026390595.1 Ignavibacteriales bacterium | reverse complement strand
CACAGTATACTGTCCCGACGTCACATCCGCAACTACGGCTTGCTTAAATGCTATACTGAAACGACGTTGTACCTTTTCCATCGCCCGGCTCCTGTTGGTAGGTAATTACTACCTGTCAACTTATTCCCGGACGAGACAACTGTTTACTCTTCACTGTTTACTATTCACCAACTTCGCTATCCCGAATTACATATGCTGCATGGTTCCACCACCAACATCATCTTCGACCTCGACGGCACGCTCGTTGACTCCAAGCGCGACATCGCCGGAGCTCAGCTCTGGGTGCTGCATCAGCTTGGTGTCGATTCGTTCAAACTTGAAGACATCTACCCGCTCATCGGCAAACCGCTGACGGAGACGTTTACGAGGCTTCTCCCTCCGGACCTGCATCACCGGATTGCCGAAGCAGCCGAGCTCTACAAGGCGCACTATCCGCCGCGTGCACTTGAAACAACGAAGCTTTTCCCGAACGTCAGGGAAACGCTCGAAGCCATCCGTGCGAAGGGAATTCGTCTTGCGACAGCCACAACGAAGCTGACTCCCGGCACACGACGGGTGCTGACGCATTTTGGCATCGACGGCCATTTCGACCAGATCCAGGGGAGCGATAACATCCCCTTCAAACCAGACCCTTATATCATCAACAAGATACTGGAAGAACAGTCGTGGGAGCGATCGGCAACCCTCATGGTCGGCGACACAGATAACGATATACACGCAGGCAAGCGCGCCGACATCGCAACCTGCGGCGTAACGTATGGCTCGCTTTCAAAGGAACAGATGCAACAGCTCGAGCCGGATTTCATCATAGATTCATTTCCAGAGTTGCTCTCTCACGTTTAATGAAAAAGAATTAGCCACGGATTACACTGATGGTACGGATTTCGACGGGTCGTTATCTGTGCAGATCCGTGTTCCTTCCGTGTGATCCGTGGCCAATCAAATCCGATGAAATAAATGAACCACGGATGACAACCCAGCTGTTGTCCGACAGTTCAACTGTCGGACATGGACCTTCTTCGACAGTTAAACTGTCGAAGAAAAAGAATTAGCCACGAATTACACTGATGGTACGGATTTCGACGGATCGTTATCTGTGCAGATCCGTGTTCTTTCCGTGTAATCCGTGGCCAATCAACGAGGACCAAACCACCATGCGATACTCTTTCTGCATTGCACTGATCTTCTGCCTCATCCACTTTTCCATTATTCCATATTCTTCATCGGCTCAACCTTTGATTTCCGCTGCTTCACACTGGATCTCCCCGTACGCCGCCGGAGCGACGAACGAGAAAACCCCCTGCCCCATACTGCGATCCACGTTCACGGTGAACGGACTGGTCAAGGGCGCCACGGTGCGTGTCATTGGACTCGGGCACTATGAGCTTTTCCTCAACGGCAAACGCGTCGGGACGTCGCTCATCAACCAGCCATGGTCGCAGTACAACAAGACGATCTACTGGCAGGAATTCGAGATCAGCAAGCTGCTCAGGAACGGAGAAAACGTCTGGGGCGTGATGCTCGGAAACTCGTTCTGGCAAGTCACGGCGGCAAACGACACCGGACGGTACGTCAAGACCGACGCCATGCCCGACTTCGCAGCCGGATATCCGTATCTCCTTTGGCTCGATGCACGGATCAAGACAAGAGACGGCAAGGAACAGGTTGTCATGAGCGATGAATCATGGAAGTGGCAAAGTGGACCGCTGACATTCTCGCACATCTACGCCGGCGAAGACTATGATGCGCGGCTTGTGCCCTCCGGCTGGAACGCTCCGGGATTCAACGATGCTTCGTGGAAACCGGTCGCGACTGTTCAACCTCCCGCAGCATCACTTGAGAAATACAACGGCCCGGCAATGCAGGCGTTCGAAGTGTTTAAGACCACGAAGGTGATGTCACCCAATCCCGGTGAATACACGTACGTCTTCCCGCAAAACAGCTCTGCACTCCTGCGCTTTACAGTCTCGGGAGCCGCTGGACAAACCATCCGTTTGAAACCGTGTGAGTTTATGGACTCCACCGGACATGTGAAATTCACCTACACGTGGGGAACAGGCAAAGACATCTGGCACGATTACACGACGGCCGGAGGCAAGAACGAGTCGCATCAGATTCTTTTCTGTTATGTTGGATGCCAGTATGTGGGTGTCACCGGAGCCGTGCCGGAGGGCGATCCGAATCCACAGAAACTCCCTGTCATAAAAAAGATGGAATTGGTTCATGTCCGCACCGCGAACCCGCTCGTCGGCACATTCACATGCTCGAGCGAAATGCAGAACCGCGCGGAGCACATGATCGACTGGTCGATCCGGTCGAACATGAGCTACGTTGCAACTGATTGTCCGCACCGCGAAAAAAACGGCTGGCAGGAGGAGAACTGGCACATGGGCCGGGCGATGAGCTACCGGTTCAATGTCGAGAACTGGTTTACGAAAATCGCGCGCGATCTCAAGGACACACAACTTCCGGATGGGCACGTGCCGACCAACTGTCCGAACTACCTCGTCGCCATACCTCCGCACGGATACTGGAACGAAGCTCCCGAGTGGGGAGTTTCTTCGGTGCTCGTGCCGTGGCATTTGTACGAATGGTACGGCAACACGAGCGTGCTGAAGTCGAATTTCGAAAGCATGCGCAAGTTCGTCGATTACCTGTCATCCACGGCCAAGGACGGGATCATCAACAGCAACCTGGGTGACTGGTACGATTACGGTCACGGCAAAGGAGACGGGCCGTCGCAGTGGACGCCAAACGAGCTGAGCGCGACGGCGATCTGGGCTCTCGGTGCAAAGACTGTTTCGGATGCGGCAGGTGTACTTGGAAAATTGGACGAAGCGGTGAAGTATCAAAGCCTTTTCAACCAGATAAAAAAAGATTTCCTGAGGCGATTCTACGACCCCGACACAAGAACATTCAAGAACAACGGTTCCTGTCAGGCCGGACACAGCGTTGCGCTGTGTGTCGGACTTGTTCCCGAGACCGATCGCCCGGCTGTACTGCAGGCAATTGTGAATGACCTGCAGAAACGCGATTATCAGCAGACTGTTGGCGAGGTGCTTCAGGTATTCTTCATCCGGGCATTGGCCGACGGAAACCGGAGCGATGTCCTGCACCGCGTCTATAGTAGAACGACCCAGGGGAGTTACGGATTTATGGTGAACCAGGGCTTCACATCGCTTCCCGAGAGCTGGGATGCTCGGCCGGGAACTGGAAACAGCATGAATCACTTCATGCTCGGGCACTTGATGGAATGGCACTACGCGTATCTGGCAGGTATACGACAGCAGCCCGGAAGCGTTGGGTGGAAGAAGGTGTTGATCGCTCCGACTCCGGGCTCGCTCGACAGCGTCGCGGCTTCGTTCAACTCTCCGTCGGGAATGATTAAGGTGAATTGGAAACAGGTGAACGGTTCGTTCTCGATGAACGTGACGATACCGAAAGGGATCGAAGCGATTGCCGTGCTGCCTGATGGCACGAAGAGAGATCTCCAGCGCGGCAAGACGATATTCGTAACGAAGATTCAGGAGTAATTGCAGGCAGACATCCTGGTCATCCTGAACGCAGGGGCTGTCCCACATGTAGGTCGAAATGATATTTCGACCACGTTGAGCCTTCTGAAATTATCATCATTGAAGATTTCTCGACGAAACTCAAAAGGTCGATAGTACGTTTGGGACAGCACTGCAACGAAGGATCTGGTTCGCGTACGCTCGCCTGCGTTGACAATTCAAGTGTGCAGATCCCCATCTGCCTTATGGCTCCAAAAGGCGGGTCCCGAACAATCCGGGGCAAGCAAGCTTCGGTCACCCTGAGCGCAGTGACCGCCGATAGGCGGGCACGAAGTCGAAGGGTGCTCAGAGCCCGGGACACTCTTCGACTATACTCAGACTGACGTTTTTTTGGCCGTCCCCTGTAGAAGAACATTATCTCGTCACCCTGAGCGCAGTGGCCGCCGATAGGCGGGCACGAAGTCGAAGGGTGTCGAGGCTGGTGCCGGACATCCGTCTTCTATGCAGGACAAAGCAGAGACAGTCACATGAACTACTATTTGTCAAGCACGCTTGAGATATGTCTGACAATCGTCACCCCCCTCCTCTTCCTCTACCTTAGGAGTTCCTGGCCGCAACGCAGCATCATACCGTGTATGGTGAGCATACCTGTGCTGTGGTATCCGGTCTATTCGCCGATACACGAATTGAGTCATGTTGCCGCGACGTATCTGGTTGGCGGCAAAGTCACCTCCATGAAGCTTATACCGAGCTTCTGGAACAGCGAGTTTGGACGTGCATGGATCACGACGGAAGGAGTCACGCAAAGCTGGCAGCAACTCATCACGACAGGCGCTCCCTACATGCTGGATTTGGCTTGTCTTGTGACCGGTATGCTCCTCTTGCGGCGGACGTTTTCCGGGAATCCTTTCTGGGTTGGACTTGTTTTCATGCTCCTGTGTCTCCGGCCTGCATTCGACTTCGTATGCGAAACAGTGGGATTCATCACTGGCGACAGAGGGGACTTCTACGCACTGCAGGGCATCATCGGAAGCAGCCCGATCTGGCTGTTCATAGTGCTCTCGCTCGGCTTATCGCTGTTGGCGATTGTGAATATCTTGCGGAGCTATGCAGGCTTTCCGAAGCTCGGCTAGAGAAATTTCGCGCAAAAGCGCCAGGAGCGCAAAGCAAAACTGCATTCTCAAGAAGAGATGGGTCGCCACCTCCGTAGTGATTCTTGTTGATCTGTCCCTTCGCGTTCGGTACGTTGAATGCAACCCTCCTCAAGAGAACTCATTGGATGAAACAAACCATGACATGGTTCACCCGAACTTGGATTATTCTCTGGAAAACCGGACTGTTCTTTGTCTTGTGGGGACTGTTGCTTGCCCCGTTCGTCATTCCGTTCGGAGCCAGGTTTGAACAGCTCCAGCAAACTTCCGCGCTTCAGTTGCGGATGTATTTGGAGGCTGCCGGCGTGTCAACGATCCTGGCTGTCGCCTGGTTCATGACGCATTTCATCGATCGAAGGTCGTTTCTGTCGCTGGGATTTTCTCCTGATCGCTGGATCCGCGATCTTCTCGCGGGGCTCGGTATCGGCGCGGCCTGGCTGACACTCTCGCTGGTGGTCATGTGGATCTCCGGTTCGCTGCAGGTTCAACGCGGAGCGGATATATCTGTATCGGTGCTCGCATGGTCAGCCGCCGGCCTGCTCCTCAATACGGTCACCCAGGAAGTGCTGGTGCGGAGTTATATTTTCCAGACCATACGATCCCAGACCAATGTCACGGCGGCCATAATCGCGTCCGCCGTTCTGTTCATGGCATATCACGCGGGAGCGTACCACGGCACATGGCTGCCGGCGTTCAACGTTTTTGCTGCCGGAATTCTGTTCGCATTGGCTTATCAGCTGACCGGTAACCTGTGGCTGCCGATAGGAATTCACTTCATCTGGAATTTCCTGATCGATCCGGTCCTGGGATTGTCAGTCAGCGGCACTACACAGCTCAAGGAGCGGTGGCAACTGGTGACTCTGCAGGGCTCCGCCTGGCTGACAGGCGGCGCATTTGGTCTTGAAGGTGGCCTCGCTGTCACGGTAACCACCTGGCTCGGCATCCTCATGCTCTTCGTCCTATTGCGAAGACAGACTGCTGCGAAGCACACTGCAAGCGGCAGATCCTGAAAGAAGCTCTGCGGCAAGCCCCCTGCTTTTCCTTTTCTGCGCCCATATCGGATTCTCAAAGAGGAAATAGCGGCTCCCTTCTCCTCTCTTTCCCCTTGATATGTCCACTCGTGTTAGCTAAGTTAGAAGAATATCACGCAAGAAAAGAATCTCACGCTAAGACGCAAAGGCGCCAAGCCATAATGGATTGATACGGAAACTTAAAGCTCTTTTCTTTGCGGCTTTGCGTGATTGCTTTGTTCTTACCCGGAAAGGTCAAATTCATGACACGACGGCAATGGCTCGTTCGCGGCTCTGCACTTCTGTTCTTCGTGTTGCTCGCGCTTAACCTGTACGTCTTTTTCACGCGCGAGTGGGAATCATCCTTCTTCCCCGCTTCGTATGCCACGCTCTACTATCCGCTCGATGTGCCGACGATACGCGATTGGAAGCTCGTTGCGCGCAACCGCGTCCAGCTGAACCTCGCCTGCACCGACAGTAACACGGAATGGAACGTCCTTACGGATGGTGGGAAGGAACAGAAAGCCACCGGGATGTCCCCTTCGTTTGTAATTGACACGACGCTTGCAGCGCTGCACACCTACAAGCTCATTCCTGTCGCACGCCCGGAGATGCTCCCCGTCGAAATCTCCATCCAATTCTACGGAGAAGAGTTCTATGGTTCGCTCGGGATGAAACACAACGACGTCTACATCGTCCGGTCCAACGTGCCGTGCGGACAGTTCGAGCAATTATCCGTCAACGACTGGGTGGATGATTACAAGTATGTCGGTGAAGCAGGGCTTGCCGAAACAGACCGCATTGTGCACAACCAGCTTGGCATTCGCGATACAGACCCAACGCTCACACGCATAGAAAAGCTCTTCCCCTACCTGCGCAAGAAACTCAAAGGCTCAGGCGGCGTGCCGAAGGACGCCGAACGATGGATGGATCCATACCGCCTGTTCGGCGAAATGGCAGCGGGGACCGGCAAAGGCTGGTGCACACAAAACGCGCAGGTCTATGTCTACTGGGCAAACAGGGCGGGAATCCCGACGCGGTTTGTCTTTGGCGCCCGCACGCAGGACGACAGGATCGTCTACACGGGCCATTCCTGGGCTGAATCGTACATCCGAGAGCAGCACCGTTGGGCGTTCGTCGATCTGTCGCAGGGACAGCTTTACGTCACCGATCGGGATGGACAGGTTTTGAACACGGCACAGATCTTCCACCTGAACCAGCTGAACGCGTTCGACAGCACGTTTGTCACCATCTATGCGGATTGGGGGTTTGAAAAGAATCCCGCCATTACGGCAAAAGACACGCTGGCGAAGGTCCCCTTCAATCTGTGCAACAAGTTCTACCGGAGCGAATTCAATCCGCAGTCGATTATCAAGTACCGACGTCCGCCGAACGTGGAGGATGTGCGGGAGATCTATGCCGGATTCTTCACGGACAGGACTTTTCTGCTGGGCAATATCGAGCGCTATCTCTTCAAACCGCAGCTGGCGTATTCCTTGTATCCGACGGAGGGGGGACACACGTACTTAGTCCGAAGGGCGCTGTTCTTTACAATGGTGGCGATCCTGATCTTGTGGATGGGGCTCGTGGTGACCGGCAGACTCAGGAAACCGAAAGTGTAGGGCTTTGTCGGGCGAAGCGATGCTTCGCCATGCGATTCACATGCTGATAAGCGTCCCAACGAGCATGGAGCCGATGGAAATAGCAGATGTCATCCTGGGCGAAGTCCTGAGCGACCCTGACGGAACCGCCGAAGGCGGTGAGTCTAAGGGGAGTAGTCGAAGGATATTCCGAGCGGTCACAGAAAGAGGAAACGTCATCCTGAGCGCAGTCCTGAGCGAGCCCCGATTCTGGGCGAGACGAAGGACGAAGTCGAAGGATCTGATTCACGTTTGCTTACTTGCATTGGATTTTCCTCATGCAGATCCTTCGGCCGCATTCGTTGATTGTCCCACTGCAAAACGCGGCCTCAGGATGACGTGCTCTTTTTGAGGTGGCCCGTTTGAAGTTCGCGAGCTCTGCTCACGATCAGCCATGTTGCATCGGGAGCAGAGCTCCCGAAGAACAGTCGAATCAATCAACACGTAGGACAACCAGAAAGCCAGGTGCAAAATGCTGCTCAACACAGCTTTGTCGAATATCAACATTGCAGCCGTTCTCGTTGCCGGATTTGCTCACATGGTCATCAGCGTGATCTGGTTCAGGCCAGAATTCTTCGGCAAGCAATGGATGGAGCTCACGAAACAAGACATGAAGCCGGCGCGCCAATGGCTTCCTGCGGGTATCGTCGGACACGTGGTGATAGCCCTGGTGTTGGCCGTGATAGTGTACCTCGCCAATGCCACGTCCATGGTTGAAGGAATCGCTGTTGGAATCCTTGTCTGGATCGGTTTCGTCGTGACACTGGAGCTGGGCGAAATGATCTGGGAGAAGAATCCATTCAGGCTCTTCATGATCCGCATTGGATGTCACCTGGTGGCATTGAGCGTCACAGGTGCCATCCTCGCCGTTTGGCGATAAACACATGAGTGCTCTTACCCTCGCTGATGTAAACCACACACGGACAATTTCATGAATCTCCCTTTCACTCCCGACCAATTTCTTTTGGTATTCGAACATTACAACAACGCTGTCTGGCCACTTCAAATCGTTTTTAACGTTCTGGGCCTGACAGCCATTATTCTCGCTGTAGAAAAGAACGTTCTCTCAGATCGCCTTATTGTCGCAATCCTTGCGTTCCTGTGGTTCTGGATTGGCATCGCCTATCACCTTTCTTTCTTTACGGCCATCAATTCTGCGGCATATGTCTTTGCCATTCTGAACGCGATTCAGGGAAGTCTCTTTCTCGTATTCGGTGCTCTGTACCGCCGTTTGTCCTTTCACTTCAGGCCAAACGTCTACGGCTTCACCGGCGCGTTGCTCCTCCTGTACGCGATGATTCTGTATCCGCTCCTCGGATATCTGTTTGGCCATGTTTATCCGAAAGCTCCGACGTTCGGATTGCCATGCCCGACGACGATCTTCACTTTCGGCCTGTTGCTGTGGACGGATCTCAAAGTCCCGAAGAACGTTCTAATCATACCGTTTCTCTGGTCGCTCATTGGATTCTCGGCCGCACTGAAGCTTGGGATACTCGAGGACACCGGACTCCTGATTGCCGGAATAGTAGGCACGGCGCTCCTTGTTCACAGGGACCGAACAAGCAGCGCCGCCGTCTAAGAAATCACGACGTACTTCCAGTTAGGTGACGGGCACTCCATGGATCCGGTCGGTTCACAGGCTACGGAAATTTGGCGATGATTATCTCTCAGCCGAGAATACGATGATTGAAGAGTATCTGAATGACCTGGAATCCAGGATCGATTCAAGGTCTGAAGATAGCCTGCTCTCGGAATGGAAGGCCTTTTGCGATGGGGCGAGTGATGCCGATATCTTCATCCCTCAACGAGATCGGAAAATCCCGCCAACGATAGACTGGCCCGACATTTCAATCAATGCAGCGTTTGAAAACTACGAATTGATGGCCCTGCATCAGCTCAAGCTGTGCTCTGATGCAATAGCAAACGGCACAGGTCAACTGCTCAATGTCCGGTGCAATTACGGAACGGGCATTCTCCCCTCCTTGTTCGAAGCGGAAATGTTCATGATGGACGATGCGCTGAACACGCTGCCGACAACCAGGCCCATGAGAGGCGGGGAGGCCGATCTCCGTTCCTTGCCGGACAAAGGAATCCCGAACCTGCACAACGGACTAGGGGCCAGGGTGTTTGAGATGGCAGACTGGTACCATTCGTGGATGAATTCGTACCCGAAAATCCGGCGGTACGTAAGTATCTACCATCCGGATTTGCAGGGGCCCATGGATGTGTGTGAACTCCTCTATGGAAGCGATCTCGTCACAGCGTTGATCGAACAACCGGTTTTTATCCATCAGCTGCTTGATTTCATCACGCAGACGTACATTGCATTCCTGAACGAATGGAACAAGCTGGTCCCGCCGGGAGACGGATATGCAACGCACTGGTCCATGATGCACAAAGGACA
The DNA here is from genome assembly GCA_026390595.1 of Ignavibacteriales bacterium. NCBI lineage: Bacteria > Pseudomonadati > Ignavibacteriota > Ignavibacteria > Ignavibacteriales > Ignavibacteriales bacterium. The sequence goes on along the minus strand of JAPLFQ010000001.1, from coordinate 1,527 downwards.
GATCATGTTGCGAGACGATTCTGCCATGAATCTCTCCCCCGAGATGTTCGAGGAGTTTATCCGTCCTTACGATCAGCTGCTACTCACGACATTCGGCGGCGGGGCAATCCACTTCTGCGGCAAGGGGGATCATTTTATCCCCATGCTGTCCGGGATGGAGAAGATCTACGCCATCCATATGGCACAACCCGAACATAACGACCCGGAAGTCATCTTCCGCAATACTGTCGATAAGAATATCAGAATTCTGGGCCTGAAACTGGACATTGTCAGACAGGCGAGAGAACGCGGCAGGGATTTGAAAAGGAGCGTCCACTGTACCGAAGGCGGCAGGGTCATACTCGATGCCTACAAGTCCTGATCAGCTTGAACGGGAGGTCACCATGAACAGCCAGATTGACCGTCGTGAATTCCTCCGCCGGTGCGGCGTGTCCGGAACTGGAGTGCTCATAGGATCTCTGTTGCCAGCGCCGCTTCTCGGCATGGCGCCCGGTACCCCGCCGGCAATCAGCCTCTGTGCTGTTGCAGGCGACAGGTTCTTTGATAACACGATGATCGCCGTCGAGGCACTGGGGGGCATGAAGAAGTTTGTCAGCAAGGGGGCTTCGGTCGCCCTGCTCACCAATTCTGTGTTCGAGCGGCCGGGCACCTCTGTGAACCCGGACATAGCGCTTGCGGTCGTCAAGATGTGCGTTGATGCCGGAGCCGGCAGCATTATCGCTATCGAAAATACTCCGGGTGCTTATTGGAATCGGGGTACGTTCTCGGGCAAGCTCTCGCGGGAGATCTCGTTGATCGGGCGATCCGACGGTAGAACGGACATGAAACTCGTGCGCGGAAAGGCCATGAAGGAAGTGTCGGTGTCATCAGCGTTATTGTCGGCCGATGTCTTTATCAACGTTCCGATTATCAAGGACCACAGAGGAACGAGATATACCGGGAACCTCAAGAACATGATGGGAGCATTCTCGTCGTCGACCTGCCGTCGGTGTCACATCGGCGACGGGTCCGTGGTAACAACTCTATTCCAGGGGTACTACAGCAAGCCGGAACTCCTGGCTCAATCCATTGCCGATCTTTGCCTTGTCCGGTCGCCTGACCTGTGCGTGGCAGACGTGACGGAGATCCTGGCCACCAACGGCCCATCCGGACCGGGAAAACTCAAAACCCCCATGCAGGTTGTGGCTGGCACCAACGGTGTAGCGGTGGATATGTACTGTGTGCAACACCTCGGACTGGACCATCAGGAACTTCCCGTCATCACCATGGCTCAGGACCATGCGCTGGGTCCAAAGAGCCTTCGGGAAGTGACGATACTCACCAGGTGAAATCAGGAACCGAAACGCAACAGTGAGACGTTGGACGGAAGAAAGATGCCGGGAGGTGTGTATCGTCCGGCCAGAAGTTGACAGAGTTGATTTAGTGTTCACGCTGCAAAGCGCATTTCAGGTGTCATCATTGCAAGACTCAAGTGTGGACGCTCGGTGTTGTAGATTCCGACTGCTTCCAAGACAGCTTCTCTCGCCT